>NZ_JBALOZ010000274.1:0-7670 GCF_036965125.1 Bacillus sp. JJ1503 | reverse complement strand
CGATGAGACAAGTTCGATAATGAGATCCCATTGTGAGCTTTGGTAGGAAATAGCGGGGGTAAACCCTGCTTTTTTGCATGCATCTTTTACATAGTCATGTAAGGTAAAGTCTTCTGAAAAAATGATAAACCTTTCATCCTTTAATTCATGTAAGGATACTGAATTTCTGCCCGCAAGCTTATGATCCTCCTGGATATACAAGACAAATTCATCTTGTATGAAGGGGTAAATATTAAATTTTTCCTCATTGGCTGGCAATACAACAATTCCAAGGTCTATTTCTCCATTTTCAATTAATGATCCAATAAGCTTGGCGCCGTGTTCGATCAATTCAAGCGAGACCTTTGGATATTGCTTGTTAAAATCGCTGGCGATTTTGGGGAAAAATAAGGTCCCAATTAGCGGAGGAATGCCGATTTTAATTTCACCTGAAGTAATCTCCCGTAGTTCATCTAAATGGACATTTAATTCGTTTAAAGTAGCGAGAACCTTTTGGCCGTGTTGAAAAACAATTTTTCCTGCATCGGTGAGGTGCAAATGTCTAGTTGAACGATCAAATAGTGTAACTTGCAGCTCTTCCTCTAATTTTTTGACTGCTTTACTTAAGGAAGGCTGTGTTAAGTAAGAATGGGCAGCCGCTTTCGTAAAGCTTTTATGCACAGCTACTTCAATAAAAGACTTTAAGTCTTGCAGTTCCATAGTTGCCTCCTATTTATTCTGATTGTTCATAATTTATATTCGATTTATTCATTTTACTTATAGAAATGATGGCTGTAAAGTATTAATTATATAGGTAATTTGTGAATTTTCAAAATAGTTAACAGTGAGTTAATTGCCTTTTGGCATTGGTGCAGGCGCGGCTAGAAATCTAGCGAAGATAGGTAAGGTTCGTCTCGGATTAGCCCGGTCAAGGAGCAATAGACATTATTGAAAAACTTAAAGGGGATGTGAAGCAATGAAAACCATTCTTACATCATTTACTGAAGCTGTAAAGGACATTAAAGATGGTGCAACCATAATGGTTGGGGGCTTTGGATTAGTCGGGATTCCAGAGAATTTAATTCTGGCATTAGTGCAAACAGGAGTAAAGGATCTTACAGTTATCTCCAATAACTGCGGCGTTGATGATTGGGGTCTTGGTTTACTTTTGAAAAATAAACAGATCAAAAAGATGGTTGGTTCATATGTCGGGGAGAACAAGGAGTTCGAACGGCAGGTGCTTTCCGGTGAAATTGAGGTAGAGCTTGTCCCACAAGGAACATTGGCTGAACGAATTCGAGCAGGCGGAGCAGGAATACCAGCTTTCTATACTCCGGCCGGGGTGGGAACACCTATTGCAGAAGGAAAAGAGGTCCGCGAGTTTGACGGGAAAGCTTACCTGCTTGAAAGAGGGATGACAGCAGACTTTTCCTTAGTTCGGGCTTCCATCGGGGATAAAATGGGCAATCTCGTGTATAACAAGACGGCCCGAAATTTCAACCCGATGATTGCTGCTGCTGGAAAAGTAACAATAGCTGAGGTGGAGAAATTAGTTGAAGTTGGGGAACTGGATCCCGATCAAATTCACACACCTAGTATTTATGTTCAAGCATTAATTGTTGGGAATCAAGAGAAAAAGATTGAGAGACTAACAGTACAAAAATAGAAGAGAGGAGTGAAGATTATGTCCAAAACATCAACGAGGGAAAAAATTGCGAGACGTGCTGAAAAAGAAATTGAAAGCGGTTTCTACGTGAATTTAGGAATTGGAATTCCAACGATGGTTGCCAATTATATCCCAGAAGGGAAGCAGGTCGTTTTACAATCGGAAAATGGGCTGCTAGGCATTGGGCCTTATCCAACGGAAGATCAGGTCGATCCTGATTTAATCAATGCCGGAAAAGAAACCGTTACGGCCATTAAAGGAGCTTCATACTTCACCAGCGCAGAATCATTTGCGATGATTCGCGGAGGCCATATTGATATTGCCATTCTTGGCGGAATGGAGGTTTCTGTGAAGGGTGACCTTGCCAATTGGATGATCCCTGGGAAAATGATTAAAGGGATGGGCGGTGCAATGGACCTCGTGCATGGTGCCAAAAAAATTATCGTCATAATGGACCATGTGAATAAAGATGGGCAGCCGAAGATATTAAATGAGTGTTCCTTACCGTTAACAGGTATGGGTGTTGTAAACCGTATTATTACGGACCGTGCCGTGATTGATGTAACTGAAAACGGCTTAAAATTAGTTGAAGTGGCAAAGGGCTATACCATTGATGATATTGTCGCCGTAACAGAGCCAAAGCTTGAAATAGCTGATGATGTTAAGCTAGAAGCATTTTAATGAAATGTAAAAAGGTGAAAGGGATAAACCCTTTCACCTTTTAGTTTTTGATCTGCCGGGAATGCCTTGTTTTTTTCCATAAATAGGGCTTCGCGCAACCTGTAGTAAGCAAAATAACGGAAGTACCCCCTATCACTCGTAAGATAAGAAATGAAATCAACATTGAGGTCCTCATTTAAAGCTGCCATATCTTTTTTCCCCCATTCTAATTTTTAGATAAATTAATTATACTGGGTAAAGAAAGGGTTCTTGAGATTAAGGGGGGAGACCATTTGAAAGTAGAATATTTAAATAGCGGGAGAATTGGAGATTTCATTTCTTATTGTAAGAAACATAAAATGGAGATAGATGATTCATATCTATATGATGAAGATTTAGCGAGTTTTGAAGTAAATGATGAAAATCCTACTTACATCATTTCAGATCAAACAGGTAAGATAGTAGCGGCTGCTTCTCTAATCATAGATGATTATCATAGAAGAGGAAAGAAGGCACGATTTAGAATTTTCCATTCGGAAATAGCGGATAGTGAATGTTACAGTTTGCTCATGCAGGCGATTAAAAAACATACAGAAGGATTAGATCAAGTCTTTGTATTTATCCCTTTGGAAAATGAGCCATTAATGAAGAGTATAGCTGGATTAGATTTTACAGTAGAAAGATATTCTTACCTGCTTGTCAGAGGAGATTTAGAGATTCCCCCTTTCGCTTTGCCGAGCAATTATGAAATAAGACCGTTTAGACCAGGCATGGATGAAGAAGTGTGGTGTGAAGTCAGAAATGCGGGGTTTGCTAAACTTCAGGGGAGTGAAACGCCCGTCACACCAGAAATGGTTACGAAAATGATTTCAGCCAGTGATTATATAGAAGATGGAATGAAAATATTGTATCATGGGGAAAAACCTATAGGTGTTGTCAGGGGATCTAAGGATGAGTATGAAGATTCTCCGATTATGAATATTGGACCACTTGCCATCCTGCCAGATTATCAAGGACAAGGTCTTGGCAGAAGTCTTTTAAGAGCGGCGCTGGATTTTGCTAAAAAGAAATCCTATAATAGGACGTTCCTATGCGTCAATGCTGAAAATGAACGGGCAAAAGCTTTATATGTTCAAGAGGGATTTGAACAGGTTCATGCCGTTGCATGTTATAAGTATAATTTGTTATAAATAACATAATACAATTGGGACCATGTTCCATAATAAACTGAAGGGATGATATGTAGATGGTTACACAAGTCGGTCAAATTATGTTATACGTTAATAATCAAGAGGAATCAGTGAAATTTTGGACAGAAAAGGTCGGATTTATCGTAGTTTCTGATCAAGATAATGGCCAGGGATTGAGATGGATTGAAATTGCTCCGTCACAGGGAGCGGAAACAAGTATTGTTCTTCACAATAAGGAGTTAATAGCCAAAATGCAGCCGGAATTAAATCTTGGCACTCCATCGTTAATGTTCTTCACGGAAAACCTGGATCAATTGTATAAAGATCTTTCTGATAAACATGTCACGGTAGGAGAAATTGTAAACATGCCTTCAGGCAGAGTATTTAACTTTGCTGATGATGAGAAAAATTACTTTGCCATCATGGAAAAAAAGTGACCGCTATTGAACTGCACCTCCAATTTTAGATATCGTGTCTAAAATTGGGGGTGCAGTTCTTTCATATATGGTCACTTTTTTTATTAAGAATAGAAACTGACCGCAGTAACTAGAAAAAATCATTGAGCTCAGAATCTGAATAGATCGATATTAGTACAACTGCTTTTCCATCTCCAATATTTTTCACAAAATGTGGGCAGCTGGCATTCCAACTGAAGGAGTCTCCCTCTTCTGCGATGATGGAGTCCTCGCCCTGCTCGGCAAGAACCTTACCCTCCAGTACTAAATGACTTTCCTCCCCTTCATGGGCATTTGCTTCCCCCATCGAAGCTCCAGGGGGAAATTCCACCAGCATCATTCTTAGACCGCCTTTGGATGTCACATGCTCTATTTTCAGATTGTTATAAGTAGAGTACATTCTTTCATTTTTCCTTACTACTCTCATATGCTGCTGTTTTTCTAGTAATAAGTAAGGTAAAGGTACCCCAAGAAAGCCTGCAATAGTTTGCAAAGTGCTTATGGATGGAGATGTATTATTATTTTCCACGTTGCTAATAAATCCTTTAGATAGTCCAGTGCCCTCACACATTTGAGCTATGGTAATTTTTTTTCTATTACGTATGGCACGTATCTTTGATCCAATTTCCAAATGAACCACCCTCTAATGTTTCCTAATAAAAAACATAATTCTATCTTAGCAAAAAAAATATTGACAATCTACTATAGGTATTGTTATCTTATAGACAATTAATATTCATATGGGAATACAAAAGCTTACTTAGTATTATTTTTTTATCTTTTAGTATTCTTATATGAATCTAATTTATCTATTTAGAAACNNCGATTTAAAACAAATTGTTGATTAGGTCTGATCAATAGAGGAAAGCTACTAGCAAATAAAAATAAATAGAATGGATGATGAGAAATGAATTCACCGATGGTTTATGAGCTTCGTCGGCCGAAAGAGGTTGCTCCTAATAAAACTTATCCTGCCCTTTTTGTGATGCATGGAATCGGAAGCAACGAGCAAAACATGCTGTCATTGGTAAATGGGTTAGAAGAGGAATTTTTTATTTTTAGTATTCGGGGTCATTTGGAGCATCCGCCTGGATTTGCTTTCTTTACGATTCAAGGCTATGGAAGACCGCATAGAGAGGTGTTTGATCAAGCGATTACTAACCTGACGAGTTTTATTGAGTATGCGTCTGATCAGTATCCTTTAGATTCAAGCCAGCTTTACTTAATGGGCTTTAGCCAGGGAGCAATCCTTTCGATGACACTCGGTTTGACATTAGGGGAGAGAATTAAGGGGATTATTGCCTTAAGCGGATATATTCCCGGATTCGTCAAAGAGGATTATAACGTAAAACCAGTGAATCATATGTCCCTATTTATTTCTCATGGAGAAATGGATCAAGTACTGCCATATGAGTGGGGAGTCGCAAATAAAGAGTATTTTCAAGCATTAGGTGCAAGTGTCACGTTTAAAACGTATCAAGAAGGACATACCGTATCTTTGCAAAACTTTCAGGATTACATGAAGTGGCTGCAGGATTCATTAAAGAAATAACAGATTACTCACAAAGGAGATGATATTATGCTTCCATCATATTTTATTGCTCATGGAGCGCCATTAATAGCCATTGAGACAAATGAGTATACTCAGTTTTTAAATGAATTAGGCAGCACATGGCCAAGACCAAAGGCGATTATTTTATTTTCAGCTCATTGGGAGTCAAGTGCTCAAAAAGTGAGCAATGTCGATCAATATAGCACAATCTATGATTTTGGCGGATTTTCTGAAGAATTGTTTCGCATTCAATATCCGGCAAAGGGAGATCAGGAGATTGCGAAGGAAATTCAAGAGTTATTTGAGAAACAGGGGATCTCTTATGAAGTTGATGCCAAGCGCGGTTTAGATCACGGAGCATGGGTAGTTCTGAGGTTACTGTACCCAAATGCCGACATTCCTGTCATCTCGATGTCCGTTAATCTGCGGCTTTCACCAGAGGAGCAGTATAAGATTGGGAAATCCTTAGCGGAGTTAAGGAAGAAGGATGTTTTAATCATCGGCAGTGGGGGAACGGTTCATAATCTAAGAGCGCTGAATTGGGCAGATAATGGAGAAGTAGATGATTGGGCATTAAATTTTGACGAGTGGCTGGCAAGTCATTTGAAAAATTGGGACCTAGCATCACTTTACAAGTATCAGTCATTAGCACCTGCCGCTAGTTTAGCAGTTCCGCCATATGGCAATGAGCATTTTGTGCCGATCTTCTACGCAATGGGTGCGGCAGATGATCAGAAAACAGCAAAACTATTACACCGCAGCTACCGATATGGAAATCTTAGTCATAGTGTTTGGCAATTTGGCTGAGATATATTTACGAAAAATCAACGGCAGTAAAATGTTTGCACTTGATCAATTGATGTTTAATAGGTCAGAAAATAATAGTCAAAATAGCAAAGCCGCTTAATACTGGATGGCGTTACTTCAAATGGAGGTAATGCCGTCTTTTTTAATAGAAGGAGGAAGCAAGATGCCGATTATTCAAATTACTCTGCTCGAGGGAAGAGAACCAGAAGCAGTTGAACAATGCATTCGCGATGTAGCCCGTACGGTTCATGAATCACTTGGTGCCCCTTTATCGACCATCCGTGTTTACGTAAACGAAGTTCCAAAAAATTATTATGCAGTCGGAGATCAATTAAAAAGCGAGATGTAGAATTGGGATAGGAGGATTCTTTTGATTAATTACAAACAGCTGGCTGAAATGCTAGTAAGTGCTGAAGAAAACAATTATGCAACTTCCTGTATTACCTCTCAACTCCCTGAGTTTAATTTATCTATGGGCTATCTTGTTCAAGACGAGCTAATCCAAATAAAGAAGAATCAGGGAAGTACCTTTTTTGCTTATAAAATGGGTATAACCAGTGAAGCAAAGATGAAGCAAATGAATATAGACCAGCCGATCTATGGGGCAGTGTTTGACTATATGAGAGTACATGACAAGGGGGAAATCTTCATAGAGGAATTCATTCATCCGAAAGTGGAGGCGGAAATTGCCTTTATACTTGGTGAAGATATTGAAGGGCCAGGGGTTACAGGAGCAGAAGTGATGGCCAAAACGAAGGGAATTCAGCCTGCTTTTGAGATCATTGATAGCCGGTATGAAAATTTTAAGTTTAAGCTGCCTGATGTAGTTGCAGATAATACATCTGCCTCTAGGGTTGTTATGGGAAATAAAGTTTTCGATCCTAAACAATTCGATCTTGAAAAGATTGGGGTTACACTATCTATAAATGGGGAAATAAAAGCTAGTGGGACAAGTGCGGACGTTTTAGGCAATCCAGCCAACTCTGTTGCGATGTTAGCCAATATGCTATTTTGCCAAGGAAAGGGCAAAATCCCGAAAGGCTCTATCATCTTCACTGGAGGAATCACAGAGGCGATCTTGTTAACGAAAGGCGATCATGTGACTTCAAAATTTGAGGGAATGAGTGAAATATCACTTTATATTCGTTAATCATGATTAAAGGCAAGGCTTAAGCCAAAATTTATACCCCACTAATAATGGAAAAAAACTAGATGCCGTAAACTGCTTGGCATCTAGTTTTATTTTAATTAGTCTTATTTCGTATAGTTATCAAAATATCCTTGGATAAAGATAATCGGTGTTCCTTTATCTCCGCTGCCTGAAGTTAAATCGGATAGAGAGCCAATCAGGTCAGTTAATT
>NZ_JBALOZ010000273.1:0-8951 GCF_036965125.1 Bacillus sp. JJ1503 | reverse complement strand
TAAGTGTTCAGGTCTAATTATTAGTTTTTTATTTGATGTTTTGATTTGCGGAAACTCTTTCATTAGATTTTCTTTTTCTTTTATTTGTAATAAATTTACATCTATTACATTGGTTTCTCCGATAAAATCAGCAACAAATAGTGTTTTGGGATTACTATAAATTTGTTCGGGAGTGTCAATTTGTTCAATTCTCCCACTGTTCATAACTGCAATTCGGTCTGACATGATTAAAGCTTCCTCTTGATCATGTGTGACGTAAATAAACGTAATCTTAAATTGTTCATGAAGCTTTTTTAATTCGAACTGCATTTTTTTTCTTAGCTTTAAATCTAGTGCCCCGAGTGGTTCATCTAGGAGCAACACTCTGGGTTTGTTCACCAAAGCTCTAGCTAATGCAACCCTTTGCTGCTGACCGCCAGACAGTTGCCTTGGATATTTGTCTTTATGCTCCTCTAATCCCATAATTTTGATAATTTCATTTGTTTCGCTTGTAATTTGAGCCTTTGATATTTTCTTTTGCTTTAGTCCAAAAGCGATATTATTATAGATACTTAAATGAGGAAACAATGCATAGTTCTGAAAAACGGTATTAACTGGACGGTGATTAGGTGGTAATTTACCTGTTTCTTTACCGTCAATTTTTATGCTTCCTTGACTGGGCAATTCAAAACCGCCAATCATTCGAAGAGTGGTGGTCTTACCGCACCCACTGGGACCAAGTAGGGAAAGGAACTCCCCTTCTTTTATACTTAAGGAAATGTTATCAACTGCAATTGCCTGATTATATTTTTTGGTCACCTCATTAAACTCAATTATGCTATTTTTTTCTTCGGCCTGATGTAAGGTACGGGTTTCTGCTAATGGAACCGCTGTCATGATTGAAACCTCCTTAACTTCCCATTTGTCTATTCCAGAGTTCGTTCCACTCATCCCTGTTCTTGTTTATGAGATTGTAATCTGGCATTTTTAAATCCTGTAGTGATCCATTTTTGCCATATGGCATTCTTTCAAGCGTTTTTTCGTCTAATTTAACATCCTTATGAACAGGTGCTAGATATAAGTCGTTAGCGATTCCTTCCTGTGCAGCCTTTGAAGTAGCATAGTTTAAGAAGGTATAAACTTGATCGGACTTTTTTGTCCCTTTCACAACATGCCAGAAGCTACCTGCACCTAGAACACCTTCCTCAGGTACGACAAACTCAATTGGCAGACCTTGGTCTTTCATTACATATGCGGGTCCACCATAATGTGCTCCAACTGAAGCCTCTCCGCTTTGATATAAATTAGTAGCAGCTCCTGATCCGTCAAAAAATGCAACTACTTCTAAAGACTTCAATTTTTCTAGTCCTTTTTCTACTTTTCCTTTTTCTTCCCCTTCCAGCTCAGAAATTTGCATTAATAAAGGAAGTCCTCCAGTAGTTGCAGGTGTAGGAATTGTTAATTTTCCTTTGTATTCGTCATTCCAAAGATCCTTCCATGATTTTGGTGGATTATTAACTACGTCTTTGTTATACACGATTCCTAAACCCCAATATCCAAGAGCTACACCAAATGTTTCATCATCAATCCCTTGAAATGCCTCAGGTAAAAGAGAATCGCTTTCTTTAAATTTGCTTCTATCAAGTTTTTCGACAATTTCATTCTGATATGACAATTCGGAAATTCCTGAGTCCAATAAAGCTAAATCAATAGTAGGAGAGCCCTTTTCCTGTAATAAACGGGAATAAGTTGTTGTTGAATTTCCTTCAATGATATTCACTTTAATGCCGGTCTCTTGTTCAAAAGGTTTAATTATGTGCTTTTTAATAGTTTCTCCCCAATCACCACCAAAAATGGCAATGGATATTTCCTGACTTTTTAAATCTGTATTAGCCTCAGTTGCATCACCTTTGGGTTGAACAGGCTTTCCACAACCAGTAGCAACCATTAACAAAACTACCAATAAAATTGTATACAATCTTAATTTCTTCATAAAGAAGCCCCCCTAGTGTCCTGTTTTATTTTGAGGCAATATTCTCAATTCCCACTAACATATCAATAATGAGAATTAGGATAAAAGCGATATAAATTGTTACTGCGGAAACAGCAGCAATCATTGGATCGATATTATACTGAACATAATTGAACATTTTAACAGGAAGTGCCATTTGATCGGCTGCTGTCAGGAAAATGGTCACTTCTACATTTATCCAAGAGACAGCAAATGAAAATAGAGTTCCAGCAATAATGCTTGATTTCATTAGTGGCAATGTTATGGAGAAAAAGGTTTTCCATGCCCCTGCCCCCAGGTCCCTGCTCGCTTCTTCTATATATGGGCTTATCCCTATAAAGCTATTCACGCATGTCCGAACAACATATGGCAAAATAATAACGATATGTGCAAATACTAAGGTTACGAAATTCTGTGGACTGTTCGTAAAGTAATAAAAAAACTGTAGCAGAGCCAATCCTAAGAAAATTTGAGGAAGCAGGAGAGGAGATGAAATTAGATTCATCACAATCCCCTTTCCTTTAAAAGTATTCCTTGCTAAACCGTAAGAAGCAGGAATACCGATCAATATTGCACATAGTGTTGCTGCACCAGATAATTTGAAGCTATATAGGAAGGACTCTACATAAGAAACATCTTCAAAAAGCTTCTGATACCACTTTAATGTAAATCCTTTTCCAGGGAAGCTTAAATAATTTAGTTCTGTAAATGAAACATTAATTAAAACCAATAGAGGGAAGGCTAGGAATAGAAAAAGGAAAAAACCTACAATCCACATAAATGTTTTAGAAATCAACGTCTTCCCTCCTCAACCCAATCAGATCTTAATAAATAATGATTCAGTCCAATAATCAGGAAGCTAAAGATTAAGACTGCAAAAGCAACAGCTGAGCCAAACTGATAATTAAACACTTGCATCATCTGTTCATAGATAACAGTGGCAATTAATTGAACTCTTCCTCCAGAAAGCATGGCAGGTGTTACGTATGCACTGATAGCTAAAGAGAAAACCATTACACTTCCAGCTAAAATACCTGGGACTGTCAGTGGGAGAGTTACTTTTATAAAAGTTTGTAAAGGGCTTAGTCCTAAATCAGCAGCAGCCTCTTCAAATCTAGTATCTATATTTTCTAAAACTGTTGTTATAGATAAGATCATAAAAGGAGCTAAGATATACACCAAGCCAATTATGATTCCCGTTTCGTTATACAAAAGTTTTATCGGCTCAGAGATGATACCAAGCCCCATTAACGATTTGTTGATAAATCCGTTATTCCCCAAAATCACCATCCAGCCAAATGACCTGACAACTGCACTTGTAAATAATGGGGAAATAATCAGGATATAAGCAATTCTTTTTAACAGCTTTTTCTTAATATATTTGGTTGTAAAGTATGCGATAAAATAACCGATGACAAGAGTAATGAAAGTTGCAATTAAAGAGATTTTTATAGATCGGAACGTAATGGACAAATAGTGTTGATCTTGAAAATATAAAAGATAATGCTGGAATGTAATACTTCCGTTCTCATCCAAAATAGAATTATTAAGGACAACAATTAAAGGAAGAATGAAAAATCCTAATAAGATTAAGACAGAAGGAGCTAAAAGAAGGACGATAGTTTTTTTTGACATAGCTGTTCACCCTTACTCTATTCGTTTAAGTAAATTAAAAACGGTTTCAATAATAAGCTCCACTTTATCATATTCAATTTTTTCTATTGTATCTGTTGGACGGTGATAGTCTGGTAATCTCCAAAACATGAGCAGTGCTGTTGGAATACCTTCTAGATGGAACATCCATTCATCTGCTCCAGCCTTAGGAGTATCAACATCAACTTCAAAATCGCTTCTCTCATAAGCCCCAGATTCTCTAAAACTATCTTTTACTTTTTGACGAAAATCTTCTGGTCCAACCCATGACCAAATCTTGTCTCCTGCACTAATTTGGTCTAGATTAATTACAGCTGCCACTTCATCAAGTCTTCCTCTCTCTTTTAAATCATTTACATAATAGTCTGCACCGATAAAACCGACTTCTTCATTGGAAAAGGCAATGACATCAACATCAAATGGAAAATCATAATTTTCACTGCGTAGTCTTCTCGCAATTTCAATGATTCCAGCTATACCTGAACCATTATCATAAGCCCCAGGAGTGTTTAATGTAGTATCAGAGTGAGCGCAGACAATTACCCTTTTCCTATTTATAGTACTTTGGGATTTGTATGGATGACTAATGATATTTGCAGATTTACACTCCTTTATATTTCCTTCCACTTTTACAAATACTTCAATTTCATGACCTTCATTTAAAAGTTCCTGTACATGAAGATGATCCTCAAAGCTCATAACCACTGCAGGAATAGGGAATTTTGATCTTGGATTCAGTAATGCAATCGGATCGCCACCGCTATTTACAACAATTTGTGCTAAAATTTCGCCTTCTACGCCTAAGACGTTGTAACAAGGCATATCATAAACGCCAGGTATCAATCCTTTTATCCCATGATATGTAAGTTTCCCACTAATTCCGGTACTAGGTGTGGACCCAGAAAATAATAGATAGGCTGTTTTTAATACTTTTGATATTGGATATAGAATCTCAAGATCAGGCGATCCTTTAGGCTCCCAACCAATAAAAGGATAAACCTGCTTCTCAGCTTCTACTCCTATTTCATTAAGACGTTGATAAATATAGTCTGTCCCCTTCCATTCACCTTCTGTACCAGCAAATCTTTGCCCTACTTCCTCACTTAAAACTCGAATAGTTTCTTTGATTTCCTCACGAACATTTGTAGATTTAATATCATTCATTACAACCCTCCTATATGTTCGAAGTTATTTGTTCTGAAGGCGTATTATCTTCCATTACAACTTTTGCATAATCTGTAATTCCACTTAAATGTTTGATAAATACTTCTTCAACCAGTTCTGGATCTCTTCTGCATAAAGCCTCATATATTTCTAAGTGCTCCTTAATGGATCTTTCTACTAGATGAGGTCTACTTAAAAAGGAATGTCTAAAATGAACTATATAATCATGTAAATTTTCTAGAATATTAACTAATCTGATTAAGCCAGAGGTTTTGATGATTTCAGCATGAAATAAGTCATGGACCTTCATAAGTTCATCAACTCTACCTTGTTGAAAGTAGACTTCTGACAGCTCTAGATAGCTTTTTAATTTCAATAGCTGATCGTCGGTGATTTTTGTTGCTGCAACTTTAGCTGCTGTAGGCTCTAATAAGGAACGAATGAGGATAATTTCATTGATGGATTCTAAGGATATTCCTTTGACTAGGCTGTGTGTTCTCGGGAGTATTTCAACTAATCCTTCTTGTTCTAATCGTTGAATAGCCTCTCTGACTGGAGTTCTACTGACTCCTAAGTTCTTAGCTAGATCCATTTCTACTAATCTTTGTCCATTTTTTAGTTCACCATTAATTATCTTTAATCTGAGTTGATTAAAAACTTCCGAAGCAATAGAAACAGATTTAATTTTATCTAACTTCATCTCAATTATTAACCTCCTCCCATTTTTGTATTGAATTCATTATACGACATATTGTATACAATCTACAATATATTTTTCTAAATATTTTTAAAATACATAAAATACTAAATAAACATAATCATTAATCATACTATGAAAATACTATTTGAAAGAAAAAGAGTATCGAGTCCTACTATATTAAATCATGCAGCATACCCCTCTGAACTAGGCTTAGCTGTGGGGCGTTCATCTGCTTCGGACCCTGCGAAATAACCTTTAATTTATCACTGCACCTTGAACTCGCAGCTTTTTCGTAACCCTGTTGAATTTCTCTGAATTAAGTTTGAAACCTTATAAAGCCTATTGGAATAAGCATACCGCCAAGGGCGAGCTGACAAAATTACATACAATTTAATACTAGAAAAAATCAAATCTTTATAACTAAATGGAATTTTAACTAGATAAGTTTAGCAANNCACAAAACAAAAAACACTCACAAACATTGATGTATCAAAATTTGTGAGTGCTTTATCGTTTCTAAACTTAACTCGTTTTTACCTAGATATACCGGTGGTGGGAGTTGAACGGACACACCTTACGGAACACACAGGAGGCCCCGCAGCTAAAATGGGGAAAACTCATCACATATTAATTGTTTTGCTAAATCTCTATTAATTGAAAAATCAATGGAACTCCCATTTTTCATGGTTCGCACCTCCAAATATACTTTATCCAACAAATTACGACATACTTCTTTAATTCCCCTTTAAAAAAACCTTGTAGATTTAATGATAAGTGGTATTTTCCTTCGTATTTAAATGCTACTATCCCAATTTAAATAAAATTACTTGGGAACAACACCAATAATTACCTCAACAGGATAAAATAACTATTATCTATTGTTTTTCTACCGTAATCATTTAATAATAGAATAAGAGAAATATGTAGGAATGAATGTTAATGAAAGTGAAGTGGATAAGGTGTTAAAAGGGCTTCTTGATAAAATATTTAAACCAACCCAGCAGACATCTCAAGAAAAGATTCATAACATAAGCCAGGCTGATGTCGAGGCAATAATAGATGCAAAACTTAAAGAACATGCAGCAACTATTCAATCTACCAATGAAAACCAGCAAAATGAAAAACAGACAGCCATTCGGGATGATTACAAATTAACAGCCAAACAAATGGAGTTTGCTCTTTCTCTAATTGGCAAAGTCAGTAATGAATTTAAGCTTTCAATTGACCCATCTGAATTAACTGTAAAGGACTTGAATAGGCTCATTGCCTATCAAAGATATGGAAATAAGGGGACATTGATTAATCTAGTAAAAAATGGTGTTTTGAAAAAAGTTTAACCATAAAAAATATCCCCTGGTTCGGATTCCAGGGGATTCAAGTATTTAAATATTATAAAGGAGTTTTTAGATGGTTTTGGAAAATAAGACAGTTTCTTAAATTAACGTGAAACATAATCTCAATTGACTATATACCGTGATGGTCCTTTAAAGACCTCTTTGACATGCCATCCAAGAAATGAATCATTCGGAACATAGTAATGCTGAACAGGATTGCGTACCGATTGTCCATGATATTTCATAACCCATTCTTCAAAACCATCACCGCCATTGGCATATTCAGAGACTAGGAATTTTCTGTCGTGGTTTATTGTAAAAATACCACGATCGAACAGCTTATGATGCAAGGAACAAAGTGCAATGCCATTCTCTTCAGTATCTGGTCCGCCAGCCTGATGCCATTTAATATGAGCTGCCTCAATTCCCACTAAATGATTCCCTAATCTAACGTTGAAACCACAAACTGCACACCGGTATTCATAAGCTTTGAGCACTCGGTCTCTGAACTTGGGATCACGGCTGCTTTTTTTACCAATGGTAAAATCTAGCCCAATAGAATCAAGAATGTCTTCATGCAAGGTTTCCGGGAAGTGAGCATCGAGTACTGTTTCAGCTACTTCCTTCTGTAATTGGATATCATTTTTTAGTAGTAAATATATCTCTGTTTTAAACCCTGCAGAGATTTGTTTATCAATTAGTTGCTTATTCGTGAATTTACTAGTATTTATTTGCTCTGAGAGGTCCCAGATACCATCATTTACTAATCTCACAAATGGCTGCTCTGGATGATATGAACTTCTAAGCGGACCAAATTCTACTAATAGCTCCTTTAATTTTTCTCTCGCTTTATTATATGGGATAAGACGGTGACTCGCTTTTTGCATATCCCCAATTGCATACAAAATCAAGAGAGGTTTATGTGGAGCACGTTGATCACCTTTTTTCCAAATCGATAATTGATTTAATCGATTAATTAATTCATTCCTATCTATTTTCACCATGCCCCCTCCCCTTTACAATAGAAGGTATATTCACACTAGCTAGTCTTTTCCCCAGACTTCTTAACAGCCTGTCGTTCCATATTAATTTCATCAAAATATTTCGTATACTCCGATTCTCCGGAATAAGATAAGCATAGGTATTCCTTCGCCCTTGTCATTCCAATGTATAACAGAGATGCTTCGCGCTCTTTATCATCTTCCAAAGTAAACGGCATGTTATCTATATTTACAATAAAAACTGCCTGAAAATCTAAACCTTTGCTGCTGTCAATTGTGCTAATTTTTACAGAATCCTCTTCTCGTTCAAACTTCCGCTTGGACTCACTATTTTCAGTTAGCCAGTAATACCTAACGCCCACCTGATCAAGGGCTCGCTTTAACACATCAATGTAATTCATCTGATACGTCTTTTTCACCCGATAAAGAATCAGCATTTCAGAAAAAGGAACTTTGTATTGCTCATGCAGCTTTTGAATTTGCCGTACAACAATTATTGCTTCTTTAAAAAAACTGTCAGTTTTAACAATGGCTGGTTCTACACCTTTTCTTCTAGTACTTTGAGGTGCAATGATTTCCCCTTCGTGCTCCTTACTTACGACCTTATTTTTAAGAGCAGAATGCTTTTGATAAAAATCCCAAGCAAATTTTACAACCTGAGCTGTGTTACGATAATTAATGCTTAATACTTTAGATCTTCCTTGAAAGTTCAGCCCTGTGTCTTGCACATAACTGCGCTTCCTTTTGTATATAGTTTGTGCCCTATCCTCAACCAATAAGAGGGATTTTGTATCCGGATTCAGCAATTGACTGACAAGACCAAACCAATCTCCTTGAAAGTCCTGGCCCTCATCTATTAATATAGCATCATACATCGGTAAAATAGCTTGCCCGACTTCAAGCTTTTCAATCATGGATGGGATAGCATCTTCTGTGATCCTTAAATCATTCTTAAGCCATGCGTGGAAATTACGGACCTGTATATTATGTATTTTTGAATCGACTTCTTGTTCTGCCGCTGAAAAATTAAAATCAAAGAGGTTATCAGGCTCATTCATCATATGATGAATCATTTGCTCAATACTTCGGGCAAGAGAAATGTTATAACA
>NZ_JBALOZ010000272.1:2558-3109 GCF_036965125.1 Bacillus sp. JJ1503 | reverse complement strand
TCAATAAAGTAATTTGAGAAGTGGGTTGCACTAAATGACTTTATGATCTTCCAGAATAGGGCGCAATTCTGCAGCAAGAATTGTGCTTTTTCCTTATGTTTAGGGCCATTTTGTTTAATAACCTCTTAAAGAAATCTGGATACTTATGTTAAAATTTTAGGTGAGATTGTGAAGTGATCTACTTAAACTATCGTGGCAGAATAGTTCAACAAGGTTTTTAGTTTTAATGGTAAAATATGTTTATAAAAGGGGAGTTAAATGAGCAATTTTTTCTTAATCCTTATAGGCTTTTTTATTGTTGTTGCAAATGTTATTGGATTTATATCCTACAAGAATAAGAAAAATCTATACTTTTCGGCTTTTACAATATTATTATCAGCAGTTTTATTTGGGGCAATCGGTGGTGTATTAGCACTTTTGGTTATTCGTGATGCTTTTGCAATATTTTACGGCTTGCAAGTAGGATACTATTTATTAATAAATAGCGTTATTGTTTTTTTAATTGCCATTTTAGGAACTGTAATAAAAAGATATAACAACAGAACAACGTA
>NZ_JBALOZ010000272.1:0-2446 GCF_036965125.1 Bacillus sp. JJ1503 | reverse complement strand
GAAATAAGGAAAGCGTCTTCTTCATGATAAGTGCCATTTAATAAAGGAAAAATATCAAGAAGAATTGATTACTAATGGGGTAATGATAATATGGTGTTGTAAAATTTGCACTTAAACTGGAAAATAGTTGAATAAGGATTTTGATTATTATGGTATTCTTCATATAAGTATGTGGTTTGAACAAGATAGAATGGGAGGAAGCACGCTTTTTATGATTAAAATTGAAGGACGAAAAGTTGAGTTGAAAGAAGCTACTCAACAGGATATTGATGAATTATATTTTTGGAAATATGAAGAAAAGGAACAAGAAGCCAAGAAATGGAATGGTCCCTACATTCCTGAACCTTACATTACAAAAGAACAATTTCAAATAGATTGGGAGAAAAACTATGAAATTTTCCCCAACATTCCCAATACACTAATCATTTTTGTAGGAGATAAGTTGATTGGAACAGTTGGCTCTTATTGGGTGGATAAAAACACTAATTGGTTAGAAACTGGTATCGTGATTTATGATAAAAATTTTTGGAATGGTGGTTACGGAACTGAGGCTTATAAACTTTGGATTGATTTCCTATTCAGTTCTACTGAATTGCATCGGTTAGGGATGTCAACTTGGTCAGGAAATATAAGAATGATGAAGGTTGCAGAAAAATTGGGAATGAAAGAAGAAGCAAGAATAAGGCAGGCAAGAATGGTGAATGGTGAATATTTTGATGCTATTAAAATGGGGATTTTACGAAAAGAATGGGAACGGTCTTCTTGAAGTAGTAGCTTTAGTAAAATAACAGAAGAGCTTTTATTGCAGTTTCACATATTTTTCAATATTCATTAATCCGGCGCTTTTCTGTAACAAGGAACAGCACTTATTTTCATTATAGGGCCATTTAGCGGAAGAAGGAGTTCGGCTGATTGATATAAAAAGATATCACAAAATGGGTATTTGATATGGCAGAAAGAAGGAAAGCAGGTACATTTAATGTAACAGGTCCGAATGATAAATTAACAATGGAAAAGCTATTATATATCTATGTGAAGCCGTTACCAATAGCTACAGCGAATGAGTATGGGCAAATGAAATTTTTTTTATAGAGCACAATGCTTAGCCATGGACAGAAATGCCCTTATGGATTCCTGAGGACTTCTCCTTAGAGGGTGAAACCAAACCTTGGAAAGGTTCTTTTTCCATCTATATCGAAAATGCAGTTCATGAGGGGCTTACCTCCCTGACATTGGAAGAGACGATTGTTGAAGTTTATGAATGGCTGTAAGCAAGAGCGCAAACGAGCCTTAAAGCAGCGATTCACGTGAAAGAGAACGGAATATGTTAGATGCTGGATTCAAAACGATTTTATTGGATTACGGAGAATGACATCTGGAGTCCATGTGGACGGTTCTTGTGGCCAGGATCTTTTTACTAAAAAACCGGGAGAACCGTCCCATTGGCATTTCTCATAGTTTCTTTAAATCATCATTTAATCTCCGGGCTTGATTTTTGAAGTAAAGGTAAAATGTGATCCAACAGATTGTAAAAGTGACGATGGAGATGAAGAGTGTTAATAAAATACTTTGTATCGTAAATGGAATCCATCCGATCGTAAGGGCCAAGATGAAGTAGAGGATCTTGACGGTTAAGAAATGGAAAATAGTCTGTTGAGAAAGCTTTAAAGTTCTGTTTTCATAGTACATAGAACTCACTGTAAAAAACCATCCGCAGAGAATAGAACCTATCGAGTTCTTCAAAAATAAGCTTCCATCTATCATTTCGAGACCGCCGAAAAGGATTGTTAAATTCGTGTAAAGCACCGTAATGAAGCCTCCAAAGAAAATACCGATGAAACTGCGAAGTATAAATGTCTTCATTCTGTTTTCCTCCTATTAAATTTTAAAGCATCTTTTATCACAGGGACATAGGTACGAGACACGTACTCTTTCTTACCAGATTTGAAATAAACGCAGAGTGTACCATTGAATGAGGCTTCAAAATGGCTCAATTCATGTAAATTGGCAATAACCGATTTAGATAGGCGGATAAATTTATTAGAAGGAAGCAGGGCCTCAAGCTCATATAACTTCTCTTTTAAAATAAATGAATCCGTCCCTGTTACGGCAACTACATGTTCTTTTTCTGTATGAAAATAGTGAATATCCACTGGTTTAAGAATATGCTGCATTTCACCTTTTTTGGCAATCAGGAATGGCTGTTCCCTTCCGTGAATGAAGTCAATTAGTTCCTTAATATTGTCATCTAATTCAGGGCTTTCAATAGTAATCTTCGTTTCTTTAAATGCTTTATCGATGTTTAAAAAAAGTTTCAAATTTCAGACACCTCTTTTCACCAAAAATTATAATTGCTCCAGCACGCGATGTCTGTCAATACTTGTTCTTTTCATTCACTCCTCTCATCATCGCTCTAATCAAATTGTATGTGGATATTCCAAGCAAG
>NZ_JBALOZ010000271.1:7768-8487 GCF_036965125.1 Bacillus sp. JJ1503 | reverse complement strand
ATACGTAAGTATTCTTTTTGCTGGCACCTTATTAGGATTAATCAGCAAATTCAAAAGATTAACAGCTGCCTATGTATTATTCAGCTCATTCATTGTTATGATAGCGTATGTTTGTTTTCATTTATTCGCACTATTTGATCCTGTATGGTTAATTTTCCCGCGAAAATGGATGCTGGCCTTGCTTATGATAGCATTAGCAATCATTTTGCATACAAATAAAGTGTATCGGTTAATCATCATTCTATTTGGTTCGATACAGGGTGAATTTCTTTATGCATACATCCTTAATAAATATTCATTTCCACATTTAATTGGTTCATATGCTTATTTGGATGGTATTACACTTGCAGCTGCTCTACTTGGTGCTTGGTCTGGGTTTGAATATTTGACTTCCTTCTATGAAAAACATATTAACCATTTAGAAAAGGAAAAAGGAAAGCAAAAATTATCGTAAATGAATTTAGAAACATTTATATAAGCAATTTATTGTACTAATAATCCGCATAATGGCGAAACAGCAAGTTATTCCAAGTTTTAATTGCTAGTAAGGTACTGCTTTGATAAACTTATAAAGTTAGGCCCTTCTCTGTACTAATAAGAAGGGTTTATTTACCTTCATTCAGCAGATGTTTCCACTAGTATAAGTGGGGATGTATGCGAACAAATTGTCAAATCCAGTAAGGGTTTAAACTCCGGCTGTATAAAGTTAAGCCTCCGGC
>NZ_JBALOZ010000271.1:576-7739 GCF_036965125.1 Bacillus sp. JJ1503 | reverse complement strand
ATCTGGGCGCAATTTCGCCGAGGAGAAATTGATTAGGAAAAGAAAGGGTGATGTTCATGGCAAAGCCAGTGATTGCGATTGTCGGACGTCCAAACGTTGGAAAATCCACGATATTTAACAGAATTGTTGGAGAGCGTATATCTATTGTCGAAGATATTCCCGGAGTTACTAGGGATCGTATATACAGTTCAGCAGAATGGTTAAACCATGATTTTAATATAATTGACACAGGCGGTATTGATATTGGAGATGAGCCTTTTCTTGAGCAAATTCGCCAGCAGGCTGAAATTGCAATTGATGAGGCTGACGTCATAATCTTCTTAGCGAACGGCAGAGAAGGGGTTACGGCTGCGGATGAAGAAGTGGCAAAAATCCTTTACAGGGCAAAAAAGCCGGTCGTACTTGGCGTCAATAAAATTGATAATCCTGAAATGCGAGAGCATATTTATGATTTCTATGCTTTAGGATTTGGAGAACCTTTTCCTATCTCGGGTGCACATGGATTAGGATTAGGAGATTTACTTGATGAGGCTGCTAGACATTTTCCAAAGCATGGTCAGAAAGATTATGATGAGGATGTAATTAAATTTTCATTAATTGGCCGTCCTAATGTAGGGAAATCCTCACTTGTAAATGCTATTTTAGGCGAAGATCGAGTCATTGTCAGTAATATTGCCGGTACTACGAGAGATGCAATCGATTCTCAGCTAACTTATAATGGAGACAAGTATGTCATTATTGATACTGCTGGAATGCGCAAAAAGGGTAAGGTATATGAAACAACTGAAAAATATAGTGTTTTGCGTGCTTTAAGAGCAATTGAACGTTCAGATGTAGTCCTTGTTGTTTTAGATGGAGAAGAAGGAATTATCGAGCAGGACAAACGGATTGCAGGGTATGCTCATGAAGCTGGACGAGCTGTGGTCATTGTCGTGAATAAGTGGGATGCTGTAGAAAAAGATGAGAAAACGATGAAGGAATTTGAACAAAAGATTCGTGAGCATTTCTTGTTTCTTGATTACGCTCCGATTGTATTCCTTTCCGCAAAAACAAAAAAACGGATTCATACCCTTATTCCAATGATCAATACCGCAAGTGACAATCATTCATTGCGCGTTGAAACGAGTGTTCTGAATGATGTCATTATGGATGCGGTTGCTATGAATCCAACACCGACCGATAAAGGAAGACGCTTGAGAATTTATTATACGACTCAAGTTGCGGTGAAGCCGCCAACCTTTGTTGTTTTTGTAAATGAGCCTGAATTAATGCATTTTTCATATGAGCGGTTCTTAGAAAATAGAATTCGGGATGCCTTTGGCTTTGAAGGGACACCAATCAAGATATTTGCAAGAGAGAGAAAATAATAAAGAAGCAGCTTGATCAGGGGCTTTTGACTTCCAACGTACAGGACTTACTAGTGCCGATGCTGCCACAGGACGTGGCGTACTTCGTCAGCGAGCCCCAAGGCGCTGAGCTAAACAAATAATTTTATAAGGCAGTGATTAAATGGAGCAAAGGTTTGAACGAGTAGCTGTTGTTGGAGCGGGAAGCTGGGGAACAGCTTTGGCTATGGTTCTGGCAGATAATGGCCATGAAGTTCGTCTTTGGGGTCATAAACTCCAGCAAATAAATGAAATTAATCAATACCATACGAATAAAAAATATTTACCAGAGGTAATCCTACCTGAAGGAATTACTGGATATTTTGATCTAGAGGAAGCTTTATCGGGAGTTCATACAATTATTCTAGCTGTTCCGTCAAAAGCGATTCGTGAAACAGTCGGCAAAATTAACTTCATTTGCAAAGAGCCTTTAACCATTGTTCATGTGAGCAAGGGAATTGAGCCAGACACTTTACTTCGTATTTCTGAAATGATTGAACAGGAAATATCCCCTGAAAATTTGGACAGTATCGTCGTTCTATCAGGTCCAAGTCATGCAGAAGAGGTTGTTTTAAGGCATCCGACAACTGTGACTGTTTCATCTAAGAACATGGATGCGGCTGAAAGAATTCAAGATTTATTTATTAATCAGAATTTCCGTGTTTATACAAATCCTGATATTATCGGAGTTGAAATTGGCGGGGCATTAAAAAATATTATTGCACTAGCAGCGGGTATTACAGATGGGTTGGGCTATGGTGATAATGCAAAGGCTGCGCTAATGACTAGAGGTTTAGCAGAAATTGCCCGTTTAGGGATGAATATGGGTGCTAGTCCCCTTACATTTTCTGGTTTAACGGGAATTGGAGATTTAATTGCAACTTGTACAAGTGTTCACTCCCGAAATTGGAGGGCAGGGAATTTGCTTGGTAAGGGCCATAATTTACAAGAAGTTCTTGATAATATGGGAATGGTAGTTGAAGGTGTAAGAACAACAAAAGCTGCCAAGCAACTAGCAGAAAAATATGAAGTGAATATGCCCATTACCGATATTCTTTATGACGTTCTTTTTAATGGTGTGAATGCAAAGGAGGGAGTAGATCTTTTGATGGCACGTGGAAAAAAGAACGAAATGGAGGATTTAACGAACGTTCTTGAATCTGACTTTGACAAATAAAACGGCTCAATCCTAATATTTTTTAAATATAGGCATTCGAGGATGCGAGCCGGCTACTTTTTGCATACAATGCAACGAAGCAAACTGGTGAAATGAACAGGGTGTATGGGTTATTTAGTCTCATAAGCTTGAGTTAAAGAAATGCCCCTTTCTTTAACTCAGCTTTTTTTTTATAGTACTTTCTTTTTCAAACAGACAAGCGTATGTTATAATCATTTCGGAAAAAGGAGTTGAAAGTCATGTCACCGTCATTAATGAAAATGTGGGTTTCTCTTGCATCAATGGGCTTTATGTTTATCTCAATATTAATGATTTATTTAAGCCGTTATAAATTGGGTGGAATCTTTAAATTTCTAACTGCTATTATTGCCTATTTTTTGATGATTATATCAGGGATTATTATTGTACTAGTCGTTTTCAGCGGACCAACAAGTGATTAATTACATTATTCTTATACATAGACTAAAGGGATTGATATAAATGAAAAAAGGTTTACAGCTGCTCGGTTGTTTGCTGTTATTTATACCGCTATTATCCGGATGCATGTATCCAAAAGAACAATTAGCACAAAATAAAATTCCTTATGAAGATCAGATTAACTCTGTACAAACAGCTGTCAATTCTTATAAAGAAGCAAATAACGGACTTTTGCCTATTAAAACTAAAGATGAATCAACCCCAATATATCAAAAGTACCCTATTGATTTCAAAAAGCTTATACCTCAATTTATGGCAGAGTCGCCTGGTAATGCGTACGAATCTGGAGGGGTTTTTCAATATGTTCTAATAGATGCAGAAACAGAGCCAAAGGTCAAAATTTTTGATTTAAGAATGGCTGAAACCATTCGGGATATTAAGTTAAGAATGAAATCACAGAAGTACCCTCCTTATAAAGAACAGCTTGCAAAAAATGTTTTTACTTTGGATTTTACTAAGCTTGGCTATAAAGAAAGCCCGGTAGCATTGAGTCCTTATAGTGGAAGAAATCTGCCATTTGTGATTACAGGTGAAGCAGAGGTTTACGTTGATTACACGAGTGATCTTCATGAGGCCATGCAAAAACAGGAGTTTTCTTATAAGCAAGGGGACGATGTAAGGGAAATCCTTACGAAAGATTCTGCATTTGTTCCTGCTTATTCTTTACCGTATACAATTGATGAGGAAACAAAAAATCCAATCTTTTTAACGAAATAGGCATAACCCTTCTTCTGCAAAATATATTGTAGGAGAAGGGTTTTTTTAATGCTATTTTAACATTAAATGTAAATAAGAAAGCATAATAAGCGGAAAATGTTATCTCAAGGGGTAATTTTTTATAAAAACTGTCATAACGAGATAGGACAACATCATAAACATATAATGTCCAAACGTAATTGATAGGATAATATTATCCCACAGATTCGGGAGGGGATCACTTGGAAAAGGTAGATATTTTTAAAGATATTGCTGAAAGGACTGGCGGCGATATCTATTTCGGAGTAGTAGGAGCTGTACGTACAGGTAAATCAACTTTCATAAAAAAATTTATGGAATTAGTTGTTTTGCCAAACATGAGTAATGAAGCTGACCGTGCTCGCACCCAGGATGAACTCCCTCAAAGTGCAGCCGGAAAGACAATTATGACAACTGAGCCTAAGTTTGTACCCAATCAGGCAGCTTCTGTCCACGTGGATGAAGGCCTGGACGTTAATATTCGATTAGTTGATTGTGTAGGGTATACGGTTCCTGGTGCTAAAGGGTATGAGGACGAAAATGGCCCAAGAATGATTAATACTCCTTGGTATGAAGAGCCGATTCCGTTCCATGAAGCGGCAGAAATTGGAACTAGAAAAGTCATTCAAGAGCATTCAACCATTGGGGTCGTGATAACTACTGATGGTACAATTGGAGAAATACCTCGCAGCAATTATTTGGAGGCAGAGGAAAGAGTAATAAATGAATTAAAAGAGGTTGGAAAACCCTTCATTATGATTATTAATAGTGTACAGCCTCATCATCCAAATACAGATTCTCTAAGAAATCAGCTTTCTGAAAAGTATGATATTCCTGTGCTAGCTATGAGTGTGGAGGGCATGAGGGAATCAGACGTATTAAATGTTATGCGTGAAGCCCTGTATGAGTTCCCAGTGCTTGAAGTCAATGTAAATCTCCCAAGCTGGGTGATGGTACTTCGCGAGGATCATTGGCTAAGAGAAAGCTATCAGGAAGCTGTAAAAGAAACAGTAAAAGATATTAAGAGATTACGGGATGTTGATAGGGTCGTCCATCAATTCAGTGATTTTGATTTTATTGATCGGGCGGGACTAGCAGGCATCGAAATGGGTCAAGGTGTAGCAGAAATTGACTTATATGCCCCAGACGATCTTTATGATGAAGTATTAAAAGAGATTGTGGGAGTAGAAATTCGCGGCAAAGATCATTTATTAGAATTAATGCAAGATTTTGCCCATGCCAAAAGGGAGTTTGATCAAATTTCAGATGCATTGAAAATGGTAAAACAAACTGGCTATGGGATTGCGGCCCCATCATTGTCCGACATGAGCCTTGATGAACCGGAAATCACACGCCATGGCTCGCGGTTTGGGGTAAGACTTAAAGCAGTAGCTCCATCCATTCATATGATTAAGGTTGATGTAGAATCAGAGTTTTCTCCAATCATTGGAACAGAAAAGCAAAGTGAAGAACTCGTTCGCTATTTAATGCAGGATTTCGAGGATGATCCTTTATCAATTTGGAATTCCGATATTTTTGGCCGCAGCCTTAGCTCGATTGTTCGAGAAGGAATTCAGGCAAAGCTTTCGATGATGCCTGAAAATGCAAGATATAAATTAAAAGAGACACTAGAAAGAATTATAAATGAAGGATCAGGCGGTTTAATAGCCATTATTTTATAAGACTCCACTCGGGGTCTTTTTTTGTTTTTTCATATAATATGACAAATAAACAAAAAATTAGGCGGTAAATGGGTGTAAAAAGAAAACTTTCCCAATAAAACGTGAATTATTCTTGATAACACGAAATGATTGTGATAATCTTTTAACAGAATTACCGTTGTGACATCCTAAACCCTTAGTAATAAAGGTTTTTTGGAGAAATGGTTTGAAAACTTCATCCATTTAATTTATTATGAGACATGTTAAACAAAAATTTGTTACAACGTTTAGAATTCAGTAATTTTGTTTACAAATGTAAGTAAGAATGCTTAATATGTCTAATTTAAGTCACCCATTTATATTTTTGGGAGGAGGTGAAACCATGAACAAGACAGAACTAATTAACGCAGTTGCTGAGAGCAGTGAACTTTCTAAAAAGGACGCTACTAAAGCAGTTGATGCAGTATTTGATGCAATCCTAGATGCTTTAAAAGCTGGTGATAAAGTACAATTAATTGGTTTCGGAAACTTTGAAGTTCGTGAGCGTGCTGCCCGTAAAGGACGCAACCCGCAAACTGGCGAAGAAATCGAAATCGCTGCAAGCAAAGTTCCTGCATTCAAACCAGGAAAAGCATTGAAAGATGCTGTTAAATAAGTACATACAAGTGCTTAAACAAAGCCTAAGTTAAAAACCGCGATCATTCGCGGTTTTTTTTATATCAATGCCCCCTTGCATTTCTTTTTGCTTGTAATGAAAATAATATGCTAATATGGAAATATTGGAGTTTAAGAAAGCAAGATTGTCTGAGGGGGAAGTTTGATGTCGAACGTAAATCGTGCGCAGATAGAAGATGCCGTACGTTTAATATTAGAAGCAGTCGGGGAAGATCCAAACCGTGAAGGATTATTAGATACACCAAAGCGAGTAGCAAAAATGTATGAAGAGGTGTTTGCAGGATTAAATCAGGATCCGAAAGAATACTTCGAGACCATTTTTAGCGAAGATCATGAAGAGTTAGTGTTAGTAAAGGACATCCCTTTCTATTCACTTTGTGAGCACCACCTTGTACCTTTTTACGGAAAAGCACATGTTGCATATATTCCTAGAAATGGCCGAGTTGCAGGATTAAGTAAATTGGCTAGGGCAGTGGAGGCAGTTGCGAAACGTCCACAGCTTCAGGAACGAATTACTTCTACAGTGGCGGATGCGATTTTAGAGAAGCTTGAGCCAAATGGAGTAATGGTTGTAGTGGAAGCTGAACATATGTGCATGACGATGCGCGGAGTGAAAAAGCCGGGCTCCAAAACAGTTACAACTGCTGTTAGAGGTACATTCTCAGAAGATGATAAAGCACGTGCTGAAGTTTTAGCTTTAATCAAGTTTTAATCCATTAAGCTAAGAATGAGAGAATTCTTCTTGACGCTTAAATAATCGCTAAAAGGGTGTTAGTATGGATAAGAAAAATCCCAATGGAAATGATTATATCGTTATTAAGGCAAAGGAAGACGGTGTCAATGTCATAGGTTTAACAAGAGGAACTGATACTAGATTTCATCATTCGGAAAAACTGGATCAAGGTGAAGTCATGATTGCTCAGTTCACAGAGCATACTTCCGCCATTAAAATAAGAGGAAGCGCGAAAATCCTGACATCTTATGGTGAGATAGACAGCGAAGCGAAAAAATAACTTTATCGCAGATTAACGAGCTGTAAGATCCCCACTTCAA
>NZ_JBALOZ010000271.1:0-540 GCF_036965125.1 Bacillus sp. JJ1503 | reverse complement strand
CCGATTGGTTCAACTAACATTTAGCGGGGATAAAGCGCCCCATTAAATGAAGTTTCACTTTAATCCATTTGCAGGCTTTTATATGTAAGACTTTAGTTTTTCCGGAAAATCTCCTATTAAGGTATTCTAAGTTGTGATATAATTGTCCTGCCTTATGGATATTAGATATGTGTAATAAATGTAAAAAAGAAGAAAATGATAATAACGCACTGATGAAGAAAACTTAAGGAAATCAAGGGTGATCGCATGCTAGACATGAATGTGAAAATGGCAATTGTTAAGGAGCAAATCGAAAAAAAGATACGGCACCCTTATTTACTTAAATACATAGAATCTCCAAATATAGATGAAGATAAGCTATTACTTCTAGTTACGGTTCTTGATCATGTTAATCTTCCTGAAGAAAGGCTAAGAAACTTTGCTATTACAACGATGCTGATTCAAATTGCGCTTGATACACATGAATTAGTAACGAATGAAGAGCTGGACTCAGATCAACTAAAAGACAGGCAGCTAACAGTTCTCGCCGGTGTGTATTAT
>NZ_JBALOZ010000270.1:0-6373 GCF_036965125.1 Bacillus sp. JJ1503 | reverse complement strand
TATAAATGAGAAAAAGATTAGTGCTTTGATTAAATATCTAATTAATAGCAGCAAGTTATCATTCCCCATTTTTATTACGAAGGTTGGACTACATTTTAAACCTAAAAAGGAATAGAACAATGTTCCATTCCTTTTTCACATTTAATAAGCCTTTTCGATTTCAATTTTTGTATAAATATCTATTGCCTCTTGTGAACTTATTCCAAACTTTTCACTTGCCATTTTTCCTGCCAACTGATCGTGGACTTCTGGAATATAATTTGCACCATAATTTGTTTCTCTATCAAAAACAGATTTCATGTATTCATAGATTTCCATATCAGATGGTCCACTAGAAGAAGAAACGGTTTCAGTTGGCATCTTTTCTTCCTTTTCAAAATCGTATTCACGCACCAAATGTAAAACGGTTGTTGGTCCATTCTTTATTTCTAAATCAAAGAAGATTTTGAATCCATTTTTATAATAAGCAAGAATGTATCCGTCAGAGTCCAATTCATCTTCAACTGGCTCTACTGATTCAGCAAACACTTTGTTAATTTCTTCTGCTGTCATGCCGACAGTAGCACCGAACACAGAGAGAGTAAGTGTAGCAAAATAGTAGCCCACCACGGTTTCATCCAGTTCATCGATAAAATATCCTTCCTTGTCGAAAACCACCAATCTTGCACCCGAATAGTAATCATCATAGGTAGGTTCGTCATAATGTTCCTTTAGCTCGCTTAATTTTGCACCAAGTGGAAAAGGAGCATTGATTTGGGTTGAAGCGAACACCTCTTCTTCTGGATCTATTTCTAATTCTTTTTCCTCTACATGGATTGAAGGTGATAAATCTATTTCTTCAGAATTACATCCCAACAACATAACGCAAGACAAAAGCAACAGTGCAATGTAATACAAAAGTTTAATAATATCATCTCCTTACACAAAAATAATCCTTATACCACTTAACTATCTATTAGTACAATAGGTTCAATAAAGGTAAGCGTTAATCCTTCTTGGATTAACGCCACCTTTAGTTTAATAAGGATAATGAAATAGAATTCTCAAAACAGCCCATAGAAGTAACCCTGCAATAATAACTAGAACTCGAATTACCCAATTCTTCACTCTATAAATCCTCCTGATAATTGATAAGATATTTTTAATATCCTCCCACCCTTGTAACAATTACTTGTCTACCTGATATTACTCCTTTAAGGGCTTTGGAAAAGACCTTTTTTATATCTTCTCATCGTCAACCAACCTGCCCATTTAGCTAAATAAGAAAAAGGCTGCCTCAGCAACCCGAAACTTCTTGAAGTAATGCACCAGTTAATTTAAGTACATCTCTTCACAATCTACCATTAGTGACTTACTAATCGTTTTAATAATAGTACTTTAGTGACCAACTTTATTAAATAAAAAAACCTTAATTATTATTTCATAATAATTTAATTGCTTCAAAGTGCATAAATGATGGCTCGGGTAATGTATTACCATCCGTGGTAGCTTGGCCAAAAATAAATACTCTGTCACCCTTAGATAAATTAGTGACGGAAGAAACACTCACCAGATTAGTGACTTGCACATCTACTCCAAAAAAGTCGTTATCAGCAGCGGCTGTATCTTCTTCGTTGATAGCGATTAACATCCTGCAACTATAATTTGTAGCATCAGGACCAGGAACAAAACTCATACTTGCTATAATCAAATATATTCCATCTTGTTTTGGAATAAAAGTGTTGGGGAAATTGGGGTCATTATCATACTCTTCGTTTAAATCGTATATTACATTCGGATAAGCAATTAAAGTAAAATCTGCTGGACCCACACTTTGTTCTGTATTAATATTTACAGCTCTAAAAGCTGACGGTTGTTTTCGAACTCCCATTATTTCTTCTCCTTTCGGATAATTATTCTAAACATTACATTCTATTATCCGAATAAGCCTTTTGTATAGACATTTACAGGTGGATTAGAAAAAATCAACTCTTCTGCAACTAACCTGCCAGTTCCTTTAAGTACATTCTTTCACAATATCTTCCTAATTTTAGCATAATACCATAACTGTGTTGTTACACAATCTGGCCCTTTGCATGAAGAAAGACGCTTTCCTTATTTCAGAAAAGCGCCCGATTGTGGAAGATCGTTATTAAAGTAAAGCTACCCTTTAGGTCAACAAGCATTATTTCTTTTTAGAAGATTTATGCCCAATAATAATAACAACAGCAACAATTACTGCGAACCATATATACCAATCCATTTGATTTCCTCCTTAATTGACGAAAATCAATATGATGATTTGTTAAATAGCAGCGACATTTCGGAAAACAGCCATATACTAAGAGTTATGCTCTTTAACCAGAATATTCCTTATCCCATTAACCTGCCAGTTAGTAGAAAAAGTTCAACAAAAACAAAGCGTTAACCCTTCTTGGATAAACGTGACGATGGTCTAAAAAGAATATATGAGAGAAAAATAACAAATATCAAATGTATATTATTTACAATCCGCTTGTTCCATAATCTTCTGTAGGGTTTCCAAATCAATTTTTATGATAGGTCCTTCAGGAGATATGATCACAGCTTCCTTCAAATAGAATCTCCCTGCCATAATAAAGTCCTCTCTTTTCTTGAAATATAACTTCAAGTCAGGTTCGTGACTTGGAAACTCACTTTGCTCAAGGTACTTTGATTTTTGAAACGAGTCAACTATTTCCTTAATCAAATTTTGATTATCAATTTCATAGGAAGATGGATGACATAGCACCGTGATTGAGGTTGTATATTTCAAATCTTTAATAGAATTCCACCTTTCATAAGGGGGTATTTCTTCCGCTTCTGTTTTATCAATTAAACTATGACGACCTACCAAGTACCTTGTCTCATTAATTTCAGTTTGTTTTGAATATGGAGAGGATATTTTATTTTGTTGTTCAGAAGTGTGTAACAAAATCATCCCTGTAGCAAGCAAAAATAGCACGATGAAAGTCATTTTCCTCACACTATCGCTCCTTTTTAATTCGCTTTTGTAAAAATGTAACAACTCCTTTATTTTAGATTCCACCAAATATAGTTAAACTAAATAATTTTAAAGAATGGCTAACCCTTGCGATCCAAGATAAGGAATGTTAGTCCAAGCAGCAACTTGCAGTCTAACCAAACTTCCATCATCTTGAATTGTAAATACGGAGACTGTGCCCTGATTTCCGTTAAGAGTATAAAAATGCCGCCCATCTTTACTCACTCCAACATCCATGGGCAGTCCTGGAGCTGTACCTGGCGGTGTGCTGGTAATATGCCTTATCACTGACAGGGCTCCATTGCGACCGATTCGGTAAGTGGAGATGGTGCCGCTTAAAGTATTGGTAACATATGCAAAGTGCTCATTCCTCGTTGTTACAACCCAGCATGCGGTTTTATATCCATTTGGTACAGAGCCACTGATCACATGAAGGGTCCCGGTATTATTCATTGAATAGGATGACAGGGCATTTGAACCTGCTTCAGTAACTAAGAGGATTCCAGAGGATAGAAAATAAGCACCCAATGGTCCTTGACCATAAGAATCATTCACGATTGGTTCTGTAACCGTACCATGTGGATTTACATGGAATACACTAAGATGGTTTGAAGTAAGCTCGGATACAAGGATTTTACTACCATCACGAGTGAAGAGAACCTGAGCGGGCTGAGCATTGAATGTACTGAGAGAATGGGTGGATCCGGGAATAGGAGTAAGGCGTCCGTTATCATGGATGTGAAAACCAGTGATATTGGAAGAAAAATTGTTTTCTGCATTACCTACATTGGAGACATATACAAGATTACCAAACACATCAACACTATTGGGCTGAGCACCTCCTGATGGCTTTACATCCACGAGGACAGGTGTTCCACTATCGGTTATGATGAAACTGCTGATACTATGGCTTCCTGCGTTAACGGCAAGTAGGAAAAGTCCATCATGGGACAGAGTTAGAGCGCCTTGTGAAGTAAGGGGATCAACGCCATCGTTTGCTGTTGCAGTGGAGACTTCTTTTGTTCCAGTACCTCTGCCATAAGTTGGGTAAGATCCACCAAAAGTGAGCATTCCATTCATGTCCCTATAAAAGGCAATGATTTGATTCATTACATCATTATTAGTCATAATGTATACAACACTCACATTCTTACGATAATACTCGTTCATTACTTGCATTTTATGTCTCCACTCCTTTCATAAATTTATATGGTTCCATCGCCATTTCAATTCCCGAAATAGATGTAAATGGTTTTAAAAAGAGAAGTTGATTATCCGTTAACCAGAAATGTTAAGTCAACTAAAAAAGATCACCACAGCGATCAATCATCATATTTAACAACAGGCCATTTCTCCTTACGCAGAGAATCGATCAATTCTGAACCAACATTTAAGTTGCTCTTAATTAATTCTTAGGCGTCAGTGCCATCCATTGATTGAGCGATACGTCATCAAGTGGTTGCTTTTGAACATCTCTAAAATCCATAATGTTTCGGTACCGGTGTTTTGAATATAGTGTCCAGTAGCAAAGGGTACATATCCGACATCACCGGCTCTATAATCAAATGTACGAGCTGCACCGTTTCCAGTAAATATAGTCATTCGCCCTTGTCCGGTAAGGTAATACTGCCATTCGTCATTATCTGGATGCCAATGAAGTTCTCTCATTGCACCCGGTTCAATCTCAACGAGTGCTGCTGCGACAGTTTTTGAAATTGGAAAGTTAGAAGAGTCGACAATTCGTACACTACCACCTGGTGTTTTTAGGGGTGTTTGTTTCAACAGCTCGTGCTTGACAGTTAAAGGAATTTCTCCGTAGGGTGACTGAACTTCTTGATTTTCCAGTGGACCTTGCACCTTCCCCTGTGTTGGAAATTAATAAATTTTATACAAAAAAACGTCATTTTAATCGTAATAATGACGTTTTTAATCTTCTTATCAATTTTTCATTTCAATTTCAATTCTCTTTGCTAAGTCAGATGATACTTTACTGAAATACTCCATAACCTTCTTTCTAATATCATCAGATATGACTTTCAAATCACTAGCTAAATTTTCGACAAGGTGTTCTTTTTCTATTTGAGTTAACCTCGTATAGAATTCACCAGCCTGCCCAAAATCGTCTTGCTTTGTTATAGAAGTTCTTTCAAGTTTGCCTTCAACATATCTTCCATCACCACTTGTAATTTGATTAGCTGGTATCCAATTTTGCTGTTGGTTAACCGGTAATTTACGAAATTCAGCTCCAATTCTTCTTCTTTGAGAATCACTATAAATATTGGCACGGCCCTGAAGTATTTTATCATCAGATAATTCTGCGCCGTCTAGTAAATTAGAAGGGGAGAAGGCGACTTTTTCTACTTGTTCCATATAATTATCAGGATTTTTAGTTAATACCAATTTGCCTACTGGCATTAGAGGATACTCTTTTTCATCCCATACTTTTGTATCGTCTAAAGGATCATAAGAAAGATTTGCTTTATCCTTTGGGTCCATGAGCTGGACATATAAGCCATATTCAACCGGTTTACCAGCCGCAATCGCATCGTATAAATCTTTACCAGCGTAATCAGGATTTTCAGCGGCTAGTCTATTTGCTTCTTCGCGACCAATGTATTGTACACCTTCAAATGGGTACCAATTGTATTTAACGTACTTTCTAATACCTTGAGCATTTATCCATACATATGTATTTACACTATGTCCTGGAATGTGGCGAAAACTTTTTACCGTACCAGCATCCGAGTATAACCGTATAACAAAGTGAATCGATTCAGGCGCTCTTGCTACAAAGCTCCAAAACCTATCAGGATCAATTAAATTATTTTTTGGTGTAGGTAAGAGTGCTTTAATAAATTCCGGAAATCGTATCGCATCACGAACAGAAAAGACAGGAATGTGATTACACAAAAGGTCAAAAACGCCTTCTTCTGTATAAAATTTTGTAGAAAAACCACGCACATTTCTAGATGTATCAGGTGTTCCTTTCGTACTGACAGCTAACGAAAAGCGAACCATAACAGGAACTTTCTGATTAGAATTTTGTAAAAAGCTCAGTTTTGTATGTTCGGACATCGAATATATCGTTTGAAAATAACCAAATGCACCAGATCCTTTTACATGAACAGGTCTTTCTAAAATCTTTTCATGAATAAATTCTTGTAAGGTTTCGTGTAATACACTATCTTGTTCCAGTACAGGTCCCCTAGAGCCGATCGTCTGGGAATGAAGTTTAGCTTGATCATTGGAGAGGTCTCGATTCTCATTATGGCTTTCCTCTAATAAAGTTTGCCTCTGTTTATGGTGTTTTTCATTCATTATTAAAGCCTCCAAAATTTAATTAACTTCAATCGTTACTAAATATGATTATTG
>NZ_JBALOZ010000269.1:0-3971 GCF_036965125.1 Bacillus sp. JJ1503 | reverse complement strand
GTAATAATTGTGATAGCATGAGATTCACCTGTAAAATTGAGAGCAGACGGATGGTGAAACATTGAGGAAATTTTTTCGAACTTTATTATTACTTTTTATCATATTTATATCATGGCCCTTCATTGAAAAATATTTGGAAAAAACAGATTTTTACCCTATATTGGATAGGTTTAAAGATGAGGTTCATGCCATTTCAGAAAATCCACAAGTTTCTGTAGCGATTGAGACGATTTTTTCCGCCATCAATCAGTTAGCTGGGAAAATGGATGAAAAGGTGGAGCTTCTTCCGAATAAAGACTTAATCCCAATAGATAAACCGAAATTATCCATTCCTTCCAGCCAAACCTTTTCGATTCATAATATTGTTCTAGGGGAAAGTAAGGAGAATGTTGAAAAGCTAGCGGGACCGCCAAAAAGATCCACTTATAATGAATATGGATCTAAATGGTATACCTATCATGAAAATTATCATAACTTTTTCATGGTCACATACGATACGAACGAAAAAGTTGCGGGCCTTTACACAAATCAAGACTTAATTTCCTCTGCGATAGGGATAAAGCTTGGCAGTTCGAAAGAAGCTGTTCTTCAACAACTTGGAAAGCCTTTAAATCAAATTCGAAAAGGCTTAGTTTTTTACCAGTATGATAAAGAACGAGATTATGATGTATTTTCTATTGATCAGAGCAATGTAACCGTTTTTTACGATAAACATGCCAAAAATACGGTGACGGCCATTCAAATGATTGATGAAGATTTAGAACAGGCTAAAAATCATTTTTATACCGATGGATCAGAGCAGTTGAAAGAAGGCTTCGAATATCAACTATTCGATTTAACGAACGCAGACCGAGTAAAACATGGAATATCCGTGTTAAAATGGGATGATCAAGTAAAAGAAACAGCACGGAAGCATAGCCTTGATATGGCGGATAAAAATTACTTTTCCCATACAAATTTAGACGGGCAATCCCCTTTTGATAGAATGAGTGAGGACCAAGTATCCTTTACTGTAGCTGGCGAGAATCTGGCAATGGGGCAGTTTAGCAGTATTTTTGCCCATGAAGGTCTGATGAATTCTCTTGGCCACCGGGAGAATATCCTTAGACCGGAATATCAATATTTAGGTGTGGGTGTAGCGTTTAATATAAAGTCCCAACCGTACTATACAGAAAATTTCTTTAGAAAATAGGAAACAGCTGGAGATCTTTAAGGTTTCCAGCTGCTTGTTATAGAGATTCTAGCATTTAGCAACTTACTTCTTTTCATTTTCATGGATGGTCAAGAATACTTCCTCCAGTGATTCACTAGCATGCTCACGATAAATTTCCTCTAGAGTACCAAAGGACCGTACCTTTCCATTAAATAAAATCATGACTTTGTCGGCAATTTCAATGGCATCTCGCATGATATGGCTGCTAACAATCACGGTTTTATGTTCATTTTTCAGCTTTTGTAAAATTCTTTTAAATTGAATGACCCAGTAGGGATCCAAGCCATTCGTAGGTTCATCTAATATATATATATCCGTATCTGCCAGCAAACATTGAGCAAGGTTAAGGCGTTGCGACATACCTTTAGAGAAGCCGCCAACCTTTTGATTGCGGTCCTCCCATAAGCCCACGTCTTGCAAAACTTGTTTGATTTTTTCCTTATCCACTTTCAGGAATTTCCCATAATAATGTAAGATCTCAATGGGGGTCAAATCTGGAGGGAAATTCATTTGATCTGGCATATAGGCAAATGGCTTTTTCTTTTTTGAATGAAAGACTACCGTTCCAGAAGAAGCTTGATCAATCCCTGTAATCATTTTGATCATCGTACTCTTTCCTGCACCGTTTCCTCCGCATAGCACGACGCATTCTCCTAGATTAATTCCTGCTTCTACCGGATATAGAGCCGTTTTATGTTTATATTTTTTGGAGAGATTTCTTAATTCAAGGATCATGCTAAACTCCCCTTTTCTTCAACATTTTAGTGGATATGGCCATTGCAATCCACATTAGGAGCACAATTGAGATCATTAATGAAATGGAAAGGGTGCCACTCTCACTCCATTTTTCAATCATTAAAAACTCTGGACCAAATACGTATTCTGCATTAAGCTTTGAAATGGACCATACTCGAATGGATTCTATTGGGTTAAGTAAGATGAAGAAAAATAAGCTTTTGAGTTTAAAGGCATACGGAATCCAATTGATAACCGTCATGATGACAAACTCATAAATGAAAACTGTCAGACACCAGAAGAACAATGCATATGACAAACCTTGCATTCTGGTTTTGCTAATCGCCCCAACGAATAATGCTGCGGCAGAAAACACAATAATGAGCAGCATGTTCACACTTAGGAATACTTGAAAGATCGAAGCTTGAAAAGATTTCCCGATGATAGAAAAAATAAGACCGAATAATCCATAAGATACACCCATGACGACAAACATAGAGATTACTAATGATAAAAACTTGCTGAGCATATACTTCCAATAAGAAACTTGATACGTTTTATATAATCCCAATCTGCCACTCTCTTTGTCTCCAATAATGGAGTTTGCTCCTAGAATTAAACAAATAATCGGCAAGAGCCATAGGGATAAATTTATCAGCAGTGCGATAGAACGATTATACGCTGTTTGATTTATATTTGCCGTATTTTCTGGCTGCTGTGTGATCTCCTTTAAGCCGTAATATTCAGGATTCACGCCCATTGTTTCAATATTGCTATTAACCCCTTCTAATCCGTAAGTTACTTTGACAGGATCGAGTTTAACGGAGTTCAACCCATAGAAATAGAGCAGTCCAGATAGAAAAATAAAGAGAATCATAAAATTCAATAACCACTTACTTCTAAGGAGCAGGCGCAGCTCATGCTTTACCATTGAATACAAAATACCCAGTTCCATCATTTTCCCTCCAATCTATGGATTTTCCCCATAAACTTCTTGATTAATGCCCGTGCTTTGTTCCCTTCAAATCTTTTTCTAATAACTCCTTTGAAGAATAAATCTCCCCGCCTTGTTCTTTTTGCATGTCAGATGCTTGTTGCTCTGTCTCATATGCTGCAATTCCATAATTCATAGGACTATGAATATTTTGATTTTGTACGAAAGTACTATTATCGAAGGATATCCATTCCTCTGAATCGAAATCATGAACGAAGGCGGCTTCATATTTTGGCTGATGCTCTTGCATATATACAACCATACAGCCAATATCATCGAATAACTTTGGTTCTCCATCTTCTAGAATGATCTGTGCGGCAGAGTGTAAGTCTTCTATGCCCATGTGACAAGCATCACAATCTTCTTCATTCGCCTTTATTTCAACTGGAGCTGCTGTTTTATTAGAACAAGCAGTTAGGGATATCATGACAGCCAATAAAAGAACCCACCATCTACACTTCATGTTTCTCCCTCCCAAACTTAAATAAGATGCAGGAACTTACTGATAAAATGATGAAAAAAGTGAGAATCTGGTACATATTCAGGTCTTTTTCCTCTTTATATGACAGCTCACTTTGAATCTTTTCCCAGTTAATAGGTGCTGGATTCATGAGAGGATATTCATCAATCACAAAAGTATCAGATGGAATCGGAGTGAATTTTTCAATCATATTCCATAATTCCACAGCTGGACTTCGATGAAAAATTTGCAAATAAGGTTCTTTACTTGTCATATTGTAAAAAACATCACCGCTTTTATAGGCAAAATCTACAATCTTATCTTTATTTAGGCTTAATGATTGATGATCATCGAAATAATTTCCATACTGATCCTTATTAAACATATTTTCATTTTGATTATCAGAAATAATTTGTTTTGTATTTTGATAAAAATTGTTTAAATAAACAGAATTCTCTTCAGAATTCTTTCTTAATTCCAATCCTGTATCGTTTTCTAGAAAAGTATTAAACTCAATCCGATTTCGTTTCGCATTTTCCATTAGAATTCCTTTATAGTTGCTCATAACT
>NZ_JBALOZ010000268.1:0-8290 GCF_036965125.1 Bacillus sp. JJ1503 | reverse complement strand
TAAATAATGTCGCTCATGCCACAGATATGCTTGCTTCGGTTCCAGACCCATTTAATAAAAATTATAGCATGGGGGTAAGAATCTCCCAGCAAAAGGAAGCCGATATTCAAATGAATTTATTTGACAGGAATGGCACGATCCACGTAACTTTGCCGCTTATGATCGATGTATTATCAGATCATAGTATGGTAAATTACAATTCCAACAAAGAGAACCGAGAGAAATTAAAAAAACATATTGAAGATCAATTTGAAGGGAGAATAAATAATTTTGTCAGAAAGACACAGGAGGAATTCAAAGGAGAACCGTTTGGATGGTCATTAAACGCGAGAAAGGAATTTTCGAATCTTAAGGATTATCATAAATTTAACTGGATGGAAGCCTATCCAAATATGGATGTAAAAGTAACGGTTAAAGTAAAAATTATTGAATATGGGAGACAAAGTAAATTGCCAAGTCTTCATAAAGTGAGGGATTAAATTGAACATTTTTATTTTCTTATGGATAACCTTAGTGCTTATCCTCCTCTATTCACTTGGCTTTTGTATTTCACTTTGGAAAGAAAAGAATAAAATAGGAGCATTCGGGGTTTTCTTGTTAATAGGCGGAACAATTGTTGGATCCATTTATGGCTTAATATTATAAGGCAAAGGTGCCAGGCGCCACGATACAACAACATCTAGTGTCTAATTAATGAGGTAGACTCTAGATGTTAGTTTTAGTGTGGAGCCAGGCACCTTATACAAGCCTCATTAGCCGTGGCAATCATAATATCTCAATTGGTTCCGTGGATTACTCCTAGTTCCTTCAAATATTGTCGATACGCAATACTCATTCTATCGCTTACTAGTGATAGCTCAACTTGTAAATCAAGCGGCAGTTCTTCTGGCTTTTGATTCTCAACTACTGGCTTGTCCTGAGCAAAAATTTCATCCTGGAACTTAATAATTTCTTCATCTGATAATCCCGTTTCGTAGTCGAATGAAAGAATTCCATAAGCTACAGATTTATCTTCCGTTTCCGGACGGATGGTTAATAAAATCGTCATATGTGTCCCATTTTCACGATCCTTCTTAGTGAATAGAACGGTTAAAGGACGAATAATTTCATATGTGTAATAGACATATTTCGGATTTCCAGAACCATCTGGATCAGGCTGATAAATGGCAATTTCGTCTGAGTATATTCGATTTCCCTCTTTATTTACGGAATAATCGATAATTTCACGATGAGATTCGTCTCCAAGGAACCCTTGATGGACGACTGCCAAATGGCCAACATCCAAGAAGTTTTCAACGATACGCGGTGGCTTGGCATTTACTTCCTGCGGTCCCCAAATGACATTGTGGTAATCTGTTGTTTCCATTTCTTTATAATAGAAGAAATCAGGATTATTATTAGCTAAGTTCACCCAAATAAATCCATATTTTTCTGTACAACCATAAGTCGTTGCCTTTGCCTTCTTAGGGATCGATCTGCCTTCCGGAAGCTGAGGAATCTTAACACAATCCCCATCATGATGAAACTCCCAGGCATGGTAAGGACAAACAAGACAATCATTCTTAACTTCCCCTAATGATAAGGCTGCCCCTCTATGAATACATAAATCTTTAAATGCATGGACTCCTTCACTATTTCTAAAAATAACGAGCCGCTCTCCCATCACAATTACTTGAATAGGCGTATTCTTCACATCAACAGAACGACAGGCAACAATCCAATCTTCTAGCAACACTTGATCTTGTATCATGTTAGTCCCCTTTATTTACGTATTTTCTATTTTCATTGTAATAAGATTATTATCATTGGTCAACTAAAAACACGAACAAATTTTATAACTTTAAAAATAATGTTCGTTTTTTATATACAAACGCTTTGTTTTTTAATATAATCCAGTTGAAAAGGTTAAAAACGCGAATATCAAGGAGGAATACCGTTTTGGAAAGGAAACCAAATAATGGGATTATCATTGGAGTAGATGATAAAATAAGTTATGGAAAGGCACTCCTACTTGGAGCACAGCACGTGTTAGCTATGGATTTGTATATTGCACCAATCATCATTGCTGGCCTTTTATCTTTAGGAACTGAAAATACGTCTTTCTTTATTCAAATGTGCTTTCTGGCAACAGGGCTTGCTACTTTAATTCAAACTGGTGCAGGAATAAAGCTGCCAGTCGTACAGGGTCCTTCCTATGTACCAATTGGAGCCATTGCAGCAATTGGGGGAAAGCTTGGATTAGGAGCTATTGCGGGAAGTCTTATTCCAGGGGCACTGATCATTGCACTTCTAGGATATCCATTGAAATGGTTTGCAAAGGTAGTCAAAAGAATCATTCCTCCTCTAGTCGGGGGAACCGTTATTATCATTGTTGGGATTGCCTTAATGCCAGTCGGAATGAATAATATCTATATTGCACCAGGCAATGTTGGTGACAACATTATCGTTGCTGCAGTTTCTGCAGGCGTACTGATCATTTGTATGCTTCTAGGCCGTAAAATGAATGGCATTGGAACTTTTTTTCGTTTGATTTCTGTTTTAATTGCCATAGTTGCAGGAACGCTTACAGCAAGCTTATTCGGAAGCGTTGATTTCTCCCCTGTTAAGGAAGCCGCTTGGTTCTCATTGCCATCATTTCTTCCTTTTGGTAAGCCGATTTTTAATGTAAGTGCTATTATTACAATGGTTTTAGTTTATTTTATTATTTTAATCGAAACGACTGGAACGTGGTTTGTTGTTTCTACCGTGACAGGAAAAGAGCTTGATGAGAAGCGTTTAAACCGAGCTTCTGTTGGTGAAGGTCTTGGATGTTTTGTTGGTGCCCTATTTGGAAGCACGCCAATGACTGGTTATTCATCTAATGCAGGACTTCTTGCAATTACTGGAGTTGCCAGCAGATTAGCGATTATGGCTAGTGGACTTATCCTTGTCTGTTTAGGCCTAGTTCCAAAGCTTTCTACTGCTATCACTTGTATCCCTGAGCCTGTAATTAACGGTATCTTTGGTATCGTTTGTGTCGCGATTGTGACAAATGGCATGAAGGTCATTCAACCAATCATCATAGATGACCGTAATATGATGGTCATTGGGATCCCGATTCTTTTAACGATCGCAGTAACTGTTTTGCCAAAAGATGTGTTATACAGTGCACCTGAATGGGCAACATATATTTTATCTTCTGGCATTACAGTTGGCGCACTTGCTACTGTCATAATAAACTTAGTCATTCCGACTGGTAAAAGAAATTCTGCAGCGGAACCAGTGAATGAATAATCGATAAATTCGGAGGAACTAATTTTACGATTAGTTCCTTTTTTTATACCTATGTTAGGGTTTTGGACCAGTTCTCTTCAAATCGCTAACATTGGTCACTTCTATGTAAGGGTTTTAGACCGGTTCTCTTCAAAACGCTAACATTGCACGCTTCAATGTTAGGATTTTTGCCAAACCTTCTACATAACCCTTACATTGGACATTTCTATGTTAGGATTTTTGCCGGAATCCCTCTATAACGATAACATTAATCCCTGCTCGTCTAGAAATCTTACTGTTTCTTCTTCATAGAATTGATAAAAGGAGCGGACTTTTACGTTAAGTAACCGCTCCTTCCTATTTTATTTATTTTTCGTCTACTACTTTTGGATTTCCTCCCATTGCTTCATTGGATCTGCAATGGATTCATCACTAGGCATATGAATGATGTTGATTTCTCGTTCATTTCGTTCTTTAGCAAGATCAAGATAGATCATTTTTGATTTTCCAAGGCCAGCCTTTTCTGCGTCATCGACTGAGGCTGCATAATAAATAGTCTTAATACCGGCAAAATACATTGCGGTTAAGCACATCGAACATGGTTCACCGCTCGCATATATGGTGCAATCACTCAAGTCCAATTTTTGAAGCTTTGCTTGCGCCCTTCTAATCGCCAATAATTCTGCATGTCCACTTATATCAAAATGAATATGAAGTTCATTTACTCCATCAGAAATAACTTCATTGTCTCTTACCAATACAGCACCAAACGGCTGGCCGCCCTGTTTAACATTATCCAAAGCTAATTGAATGGCTTGCTTCATAAATGTGTCCATGATAAAGACTCCTTTCTAGTACAAAACCTCATTTCTTACTAGCGTATCATATTAGCCCCCGTTTCGCCTACCAGGGCCGTCATCATCTTCCTTCTCGTACAGTTTGCTTCTACACCTACATTAGACGATATGGGAACCTTTTTCTGTTACGAGATTGTTGTTGTTCCATGTTCGCTTCGACTCTTTCACCTTAATAAAATTTTCTAGTATTCTAGTCGATGTGGGCTTCCTTTTTTACGAAAAAATTATAATGATAGCAATCCATGTAGAGTTCTTCCAACTCCTGTTTTGTCGGTACCTTTGGATTATTTGCCGGGCTTCCGCTATCCATGGCGTCTTTGGCCATTTTGCTTATAGCTAATTGAAATGCTTTTTCATCGATTCCCCACCCTTTTAAATTGGGAATATGTAAGGTATGACAAAGCTCTTTAACAGATTCTACGGCAAGATCTGCAGCCTCCACATTAGAAAATTCCTTTCCTCCCTTTGCAAAAATTCTCCCTAAATCTGCTAATCGATCAATACAGGAATCCTTGCTAAATTCCAATACAGCAGGGAGAAGCATCGCATTTGAATACCCATGCGGAACATGGAATAACGCCCCAATTGGTCTAGACATTCCATGAACAAGACAGACAGATGAATTGCTGAAAGCCATTCCTGCCTGAAGGGACCCAAGTGACATCGCTCCACGTGCCTTAATGTTGTTCCCGTCCGAATAAGCTATTTGGATATTTTCAACGATTAATTTCATTGCGGATAACGCAATTGAATCTGTCATTGGATGTGCCTTCTTTGAAAGATAAGCCTCAACTGCATGGCTTAGTGCATCAATGCCTGTTGCTGCTGTAACATGCTTCGGGGATGATAATGTCAAAAGTGGATCGACAATCGCTATTAATGGCATAAAGGCAGGCTGCTTAATCTTCATTTTGACTTGGTTAGATGAATTTGTAATAACTGTCGCATCAGTTGCCTCGGAACCGGTTCCGGCTGTCGTAGGAATGGCGATATGTGGGATAGGAGGCTGACTCGCTATTTTCTTCCCTCCCATATAATCGCCGATATAACCACTATTAACAGCAAGTACGGCTATTGCTTTTGCGGTATCAATACAGCTGCCGCCTCCTACTGAAATAACGAGATCACAATTTTCTTTCTTAAAAACCTCAAGTGACTCTGCTACATATTGATCAGTTGGCTCCGAGTCAACACCAAGATAAATGGAGCTTTCAACACCACGATCCTGTAAATATTCTTGGCATTGATGAACGTAACCTAACCGATCCATGATTTTATCGCTGACAATTAATGCCCTTTTCCCTCTTGATGAAGCTTCTTGCCCTACTTTTTCGAAAGATTTTTGACCATAGATAATGGTTTGCGGCGCTCTAAAAAACTCGTAATTTTCCATCCTGCACTCTCCCCCTGCTTTGTCCTATACTTCATTAAACGCTCAAACTATGTAAAGTATGACAAGGTGTAACTCCGGAATTATTGCTTATAAGCTAATTACCATTGTGAATAGGATATAGAAAATACTGAATTATCAAATATTTACTATTTTAACACTCATTCTCATATAAAGCTGAAATTTTTTGATTTTCTTTCCAATAGTAACTAAACTTACTTTGACAGGATAAAGGATTAGGTATATATTCATATTATAGTATATTCAAATAATCAAATATACTAATATATTAAGATACTAAAAATAAAGAAGGGGTAATATGAAGCAAGAAAAATGGTTTTTCACTGGCAGATATAAAGGGTATTCTCTACAAGGCTTCCAAAAGGATCTTTTGTCTGGATTAGTTGTAGGTGTTATTGCCATCCCTCTAGGCATGGCATTTGCTATTGCATCAGGAGTCAAGCCTGAGTATGGAATCTATACAACTATTATTGCGGGAATCTTAATTTCCGTAATTGGTGGATCAAAATACCAAATTGGCGGTCCAACCGGGGCTTTTATCCCGATCTTATTCGGAGTTGTTATTACCTATGGCTATGAAAACCTTCTTATTGCAGGATTTTTGGCGGGAATTATCCTCTGTTTAATGGGTGTATTTCGGTTAGGGGCATTAATTAAATTCATTCCAAGACCTGTTACGATCGGATTTACATCGGGAATTGCTGTCATTATTTTCACAGGGCAAATCGCCAATTTTCTTGGACTACAGGGCGTTAAGCAGCATGAGTTATTTCACGAAAATATTGTAGAGATTTTTAGTCATCTTCAAACGATTAATATCTTTAGTGTGTTAACCGCTGGCATTTGCTTAATAATTATTATTCTCACTCCTAAACTATTTCCGAGAGTCCCAGGCCCTTTAATTGGGTTGCTTTTATCAACGATTGTTGCCTCCATCTTTTATCCTGGAGAAGTTGCTACAATCGGATCTACGTATGGGGATATTCCAAGTACTTTACCACAGTTTTCCCTTCCGGACATTACTTTGGACAAAATCGTTCAGCTAATTAGACCTGCTTTTGTCATTGCCATCCTTGGTGCGATTGAATCCTTGCTCTCAACCGTTGTAGCGGATGGGATGACGAACAGCAAACATCACAGTAATCGTGAGCTTGTCGGTCAGGGTGTGGCCAATATCATTACTCCATTATTCGGAGGGATACCGGCAACAGGCGCAATTGCCCGTACAGCTACCAATATAAAAAATGGAGCAGTATCCCCTTTCTCTGGGATCATCCATGGGTTCATGGTATTATTAATACTAGTACTCTTTGCTCGGTATGCTTCAAGCATTCCGTTGGCCAGTATGGCGCCGATATTAATGGTTGTTGCCTGGAATATGAGTGAAAGACATGTATTCTATCATGTACTTAAGACAAAAACAGAAGATTCCCTCGTCCTGTCTGTCACCTTTCTATTAACCGTATTTATTAATTTAACGGTAGCAGTTGAGGTCGGGTTATTATTAGCCGTCATTCTATTTACGAAACGAATGAGTGACATAATGGTCACTGCTAAAGCATTGCCAGATCATAAGAACAAGCACGAAAAGGTACGAACCCATATGGTCACAGATACTAATGATTGTCCGCAAATAAGTATTTACAATATAGAAGGTCCTTTATTCTTTGGCGCGGCGCAAACCTTTTCACAGACCATAATGAGCACCATCAATTATAAACCAAAAGTGTTGCTTCTAAGAATGTCAAAGGTTCCATTTATGGATACTACTGGAGAGGCTTCTTTAGCTAACATCATTAAGGACTTTTCCAAGCATGGCATTGTCTTAATCTCCGGATTAAGGCCACAGCCGATGAAAATGATGCAAAAGACTGGCTTATTCGATGCAATTAGAGAAGATCATTTCTTCGAACATACAGGCGAAGCGATTGATTATGCATTACAAGAATTAAATAGAGAGAAATGCCTAGGCTGCAAACACTTTGCCTTTAAGGAATGCACTGCGCTATCCTCCAAGGCGCATACGGGTAAAAAGGCATTTACTTCATAAAACTGCACTAAATAAAGAGGGGTTATTCAAATGAACCTTGAAATGCAAAAATTCAAAGCAGATTTCTTTAAAGCTTTAGCCCATCCGCTTAGAATACGAATTCTTGAGATTCTCTCAGATGGAGACAAAAGTGTAAATGAAATTCAATCAATCGTTGGAAGTGAAGGTTCTGCTGTATCACAGCAGCTAACAGTGTTACGATCAAAAAATATTGTAACTGGTACAAAGGATGGAAATCGGGTGATTTATTCATTAAGAGATCCAATGATTATCGAATTGCTTCAGGTGGCAAGGCAGATTTTTAATAATCATCTTGTGGATGCAATTTCAATGTTGGATAAATTATCAGAGATGGAAAGCAATGAAGAAACAGACTGACACAGCTTTTAGTTGCTGTGTTTTTTTCATAGTATAATGTGAATCTCAATCAGTGTTATAGACTGTGAACCTGTAATAAAACAAAGAATAATTCCCTTCCGGTGGATAAAACTAAGGCAGACCTTTTAAATAGAAATCTCATCCAATCTTATGTACAATGGACATTATACTTAGTGTCCCTAAATATAATAAATAATCATTTGAGTGTTACACAGGGGGAAATGATATTGAGCAAACATATAGTGGATGAAACTCTTCCGAATAAGATTGGGTCCGATAAGATTTGGACGCGGGATTTTATTTTGATTGTTATGTCCAACTTTTTTATCTTCCTTGGATTCC
>NZ_JBALOZ010000267.1:0-7281 GCF_036965125.1 Bacillus sp. JJ1503 | reverse complement strand
CTGAGGCGTAAAAATATATTGATTTTTAAAGTAAAATAAATTACCTTATAAAGTAAGGGGGTGGAAAATCTGGAAAACTTAAAATTGAATGTGGCACTTTTACGAAGAAAGGTACCAAACTTGACTACTGCTGCTAGATCTGTAGGTTTACGCCCGGCAACCGTCTCTAATTTATGTACCGGAAAAATTCCGGTTGGTAGGTGCGAAGTTCGAACTTTAGCGGCACTTGCTGATCTTGCGGAATGTACTTTGGATGAATTAATCATTAGAGGGGAGAAGATTGAGATGATTGAGACCAAGATTAAAACGCTGGATTTATTTGCCCCACTTGCCAAGGGAGGCACAATTGGGTTAGTAGCTCGACATGGAATGGGGCAGCTTGTTTTACTTTCAGAAATATTTTATAGACTGAAGAACGATCAGTTTGTCACGATTCTGCTCTTACCGGATGGGAATTACCCAGAATTAAACGATGTGAAGGTCAATTCAGATATTATCGTTCATTCCATTGATGAAGCCTATGAAGCAATGGCTGATAAAGGAAAATCAAATGAGATTGTATTTGCAGCTGACAGGAGCCATGTATTAACAGGGGATATTTATGAGCTCCAAGAAAAATTGCAAGCGCATGATATCGATACAGTTACAACTTTTCTCGTTGATTTAAAAGGGGAAGCAGTAGATGAAGATTTACCGTATGGACCGTTGGAAACCGTTTGGCAATTTGACGCAGATTTATCAGCAAGACACAAATTCCCTGCCGTTAATCCAGTCTATTCAACTTCTTCCGTTCTTGAAGGAGCATATCTCGATCATAATCATCTCAATATTTAGCAGCGTGCCCAAAAGCTTCTTCGCCGCTATCGTGAACTCCGGTCATTAGTGAATGTAGGGGGCATGGAGCGACTCCCAGCATCTGAAGTCCAAACATTTAAGCGCGGTGAAAGGCTTGAAGCTTATTTAACACAGCCATTTTATGTAGCTGAAGCATATTTAGGGAAAAAGGGAGAGTCTGTTAGTTTACAGAACACCTTAAATGATGTAAGAAAAATATTAGATGGAGCAGCCGATTCAGTTGAAATAGACCAATTAAATTATATTGGCCAAATAATAAATGCATAGACTGCAGAAATTTAAAGAAAATTACGAAATTGCATTTAAAGTATAGCACCGGACTCTCGAACCTATTTAGTAGGTTCTTTTTTTATATAGGGGGTACTACCAGCAAAAACACGATTACAACGTTAAGGAAATATTACAAATAATAAGCCCAGTATAGCGTCAGTATACTAGGGCAAAGTAAATAATTTTTGCTAATACGTGTAATGAAGGATTAGTGACAGGGTTCCCGCACTATACACAAAGTAAACTTGAAGAAATAATGATACGTGCACCTATTTTTTTATATCATCAAACTCTTTATTATTGAACGCCTAAATAGTTATTTAGTAATTAAAGTAGTTGTGTGACACGCTGTCATTTTTTTGTTGACGCATGACACTGTGTCATATATAATCAGCTCATTAGTAAATGTGACACGGTGTCATCCGTTTGACAGGAGGAATAATAATATGCCAAATCAAACATTTTTTCACTTGCCTAAAGATAAACAAGAAACTTTAATTCGGGCTGCTAAAAAGGAGTTTTCTCGAGTTCCCTTACACGAAGCATCCATTGCCAATATTATCAAAGAAGCGGAAATCCCAAGAGGGAGCTTTTACCAATACTTTGAAGGGAAAGAGGACCTATATTATTATCTGTTAAATCGGATTTCAGAGAAAAATAATGATCGGTTTATGGCGCTTTTAAAGGAGAAAAATGGGGATATTTTTGAAACGTTAATTGATTCATTTCTATTTATGATTCAAAACCACAGAAATCAAGAACACAAAAACTTTCTTAAAAATGCCTTTTTAAATATGAATTATAAAATGGAAAATATATTAGCTAATAATATTTATCAAGAAAATAGGAAAAGCCAGTATTTAACTATGATTAGCTTAATAAATACAAAAAATCTGAATTTAAATGATGAACAAGACCTTCATGATATGTTAAAAATTATTATTGCTGTCACTTTTCAAAACCTTATTCAAGTGTTCGTAAAGGACTTAACGGATGAAGAAGCTTTAAAATGTTATGTTCAGCAAATGGAACTGCTAAAAAGAGGATTATATAAGGAAGAAAACTAATGGGTTCTCTTAAAGCAGTGAAAAAAGAGAGTATCCATTTGGAGAGTATTGTTAAAAAACTAAAAGAGCAGGGCGTTGATGCACAGATATGTAAACGGCCTAAATCAAAAGAAATTTTCAACTAAGGAGATAACAAATAGATGAATGCAACATACAGGAAAGAAAACCACCATATATTATGCTTGCGATTCTTTTTGTCGGAGCATTTGTATCCTTTTTAAATAACTCCTTTTAAATGTAGCCTCGCCGTCTATGATGGTCGATTTAGGAATTAAAGATTATTCAACGATTCAGTGGCTTTATAGTGAAATGGTAGAGAAGAATGGGAAAGGAGACTATTGACATGGGAAAGTTGGCAAAGCAATTAAAGCCTTTTTTAACAGGCATTTTTTTAGCGATCGTGCTCTTGTTTGTGCAAGCAATTAGTGATTTGAATTTGCCAAATTATATGTCTGAAATCGTCAACGTTGGGATTCAGCAAGGTGGCATTGAGCACGCCGCACCAGATGCCATTAGTGAGGACGGTATGAAGCTAATCACTACTTTCATGACAGAGCATGAAAGACAAATAATCGAAGAAAGTTATTCTTTGGTTTCCCCTTTAGATCAAAATTCGAATGGGGAGCCTTACAGCAAACTATACCCTAATGCGGATCAACAATTTTATGTAAAAGGGGAGTTAGGAAAAAACGATAGCGAAAATTTAGATGCCGCATTTGGTACAGCAACTTCGACATTCATTAATTTTTTACGTGAACTGTCACAGCCATCTGATAAGAATGCAACAGAAAGTTCCTCTAACTCTATTAATATGAAAGAGATTTACGGAATGCAAGCTGTCCTGGATTCGTTACCAGATGCTACAATTCAATCGGCGCATGACGAAGCAGTGAAAAATGATGTCATGCAAAAACAAAGCGGGATTATGCTTTCTAAAGGTTTTTATGATGAACTTGGCGTCGATTTAGGTGCGAAACAAACGGCTTACATTATGAAAATTGGCTTCTATATGTTAGTCATTGCTCTTGTTGGAGGGGTCGCTACCGTTTTGGTTGGATTGCTATCTTCCAGAATTGCGACTGGCGTAGCCCGGAATTTACGGAAGCAAGTGTTTATGAAGGTAGAGAGCTTTTCGAAAAAAGAGTTGGATACATTTTCTACTGCTTCATTAATTACACGTTGTACGAATGATATTCAACAAGTCCAGAATTTAGTAATGATGGGTGTCCGAATGATTTGCTATGCACCGATTCTCGGGATTGGGGGAATCATTATGGCTGTCAATAAGTCTGCTTCTATGAGCCGGATCATTGCGCTCGCTGTAATCATCCTTCTAGGATTGATTTTAATCCTTATGGCGATTGCGCTGCCAAAATTCAAACTCATTCAGAAACTAGTCGATAAATTGAATTTGATTTCAAGGGAAAATTTAAGCGGTCTTATGGTTGTGCGTTCATTTGGTACGCAGGAATATGAAAAAAAGCGATTTGACGCTGCAAATAGTGATTTAACGAAGACAAATCTTTTTGTAACTCGCGCAATGGTGTTTATGATGCCAATGATGATGCTCATTATGAACGGCGTCACTTTACTAGTAGTTTGGGTTGGTGCCCATCAAATTGCAGTTTCTTCAATGCAAGTCGGGGATATGATGGCGTTTATGCAGTATGTCATGCAAATTTTGATGTCCTTTATGATGCTATCGATGATGTTTATTATGATCCCTCGTGCAGCAGTATCCGCCGGTCGGATTGCGGAAGTACTGGAAACGGAAGTGTCCATTACCGATCCAGAAAAGCCAAAATCATTTAACGAAAAGTGCAAAGGCCTTCTCGAATTTAAAAAAGTAAGCTTCCGTTATGAAGGGGCCAATGAAGATGCATTACATGAGATTTCATTTACAGCTAAGCCGGGTCAAACGACGGCATTAATTGGTTCGACAGGTTCCGGTAAGACAACGATTGCAAGTCTTGCTTTACGTTTTTATGACGTGAATGAGGGCGAAATTTTAATTGACGGTGTTGACATTAGAGATGTGAAACAGTCGGAATTGCGGTCGAAGATTGGATATGTCCCACAAAAGAGCGTATTGTTATCAGGCACCATTGAGTTCAACCTGAAATACGGAAAAAAAGACGCTACGGATGAAGAAATGCAGGAAATAGCAAAAGTTGCCCAGGCGATGGATTTCATTAAAGAAAAACCAGAGAATTTTGCGTCGAATATATCACAAGGAGGTGCCAATGTTTCAGGTGGTCAAAAACAGCGCCTCACGATTGCACGTGCTTTAATGAAAAAACCAGAAATCTTAATATTTGATGATAGCTTCTCCGCATTGGACTTTAAAACAGACTCCATGTTACGCAAAGAGTTAAAGGAACACACGTCACACGCGACGATCATTCTAGTCGCCCAAAGAGTGAGTACAATCATGAATGCAGATCAAATTCTCGTGTTAGATAAGGGCCTCATTGTTGGGCGTGGCACACATCGTGAGCTGCTGGAAACTTGCCCTGAATACTATGAAATTGCCTCATCACAGCTATCGAAGGAGGAATTAGCGTGAGCGAAAAGAGAAATAGTCAAAATACTCATTCGCACTTCGGTATGCGAGGTGGGCCAAATATGATGCAGGGTAAAAAAGTAAAAGATTTTAAAGGGACGATGAAACAGCTTGTTCAATATTTGGGCGCTTACAAATGGACGATTATATTTGTATGGATTTTAGCCATTTTGTCGACGGTTTTCACAATTGTATCGCCAAAGATTTTAGGGCAAGCGACTGATGAACTTTTTTCAGGTGTGATGAACCAAATCGCTGGAATTGGGTCGATTGACTTCGGCAAAATTGGTGAAATTCTTTTATGGCTCATCGGATTATACTTACTTAGTGCGTTGTTTTCCTATTTGCAAGGNNTCGAACGGATATTAATGAAAAAATTCATAAATTACCGTTTAATTATTTCGATAAAACAACCCACGGAGAAGTTCTTTCTAGAATTACGAATGACGTAGATACAATAAGCCAAACATTGAATCAAAGTTTAACACAGATCATCACATCAATCACTTCACTTATTGGAATTACGATTATGATGCTCACAATCAGCTGGCAAATGACATTGGCGGCAATCTGTATTCTCCCACTGACGATGATTTCGGTTATTGGGATTATTAAAAAGTCGCAAGTTCATTTTAAAAATCAACAGAAATATTTGGGGCATGTAAACAGCCATGTAGAGGAAATGTTTAGTAGCCATGAAATAGTGAAGGCTTTTAACGGAGAACGAGATTCGGAAAAAAAGTTTGACGAGCACAATGAAGCATTGTATAAATCGGCCTGGAAAGCGAATTTCTTATCAGGTCTTATGATGCCGATTGCGATGTTCATCGGAAATTTGATCTATGTTGTCATTTGTATACTTGGAGGATATTTGACTGTAACTGGTACAATGACGGTCGGTGGTATTCAAGCTTTCATTCAATACGTGCGGAGTTTTATGCAGCCAGTCTCTCAAATTGCGAATATCTCCAATATACTTCAACAAACTGCTGCTGCAGCGGAACGTGTATTTGAATTTCTTGCGGAAGATGAAGAAAAACCGGAGCAGGAAAACGCTCTTTTGGTAAGTAAAAATAAGGTGGTAAGCAATCGAGATGTGGCAATTGAAGGAAATGTCGAGTTTGACCATGTTTCCTTTAGTTATGAACCTGAAAAACCTGTTATTCGTAACTTTACAGCCACTATCAAGTCGGGTCAGAAAGTAGCCATTGTCGGACCGACTGGTGCAGGTAAATCGACCATTATGAAACTGCTCATGCGCTTTTACGATGTAAATAGCGGTTCAATCAAGATCGATGACCATAATATTCAATCATTTAATCGAAATGAGCTTCGTTCTCTGTTTGGTATCGTGCTACAAGATACTTGGCTGTTTAACGGTACGATAGCGAACAATATTCGGTACGGTAAGCTCGATGCAACTGATGACGAGGTTAGGAAAGCGGCCACCGCAGCACAGGTTGACCATTTTGTAAGAACATTACCGGACGGATTCGATATGGTGTTGAATGAAGAAGGGGATAATATATCACAAGGTCAAAAACAGCTGCTAACGATTGCAAGGGCAATATTAGCAGACCCCAAAATACTCATTCTAGACGAGGCGACAAGCAAAGTCGATACACGAACAGAAATCCTTATTCAAAGAGCGATGGATAACCTTATGAAAGGCCGCACAAGCTTCGTCATTGCCCATAGACTGTCGACCATTCGGAATGCCGACTTGATAGTAGTCATGCATGAAGGGGATATTGTCGAACAAGGTACACATGACGAGTTGCTTGCTCAGAGTGGATTTTATGCAAATTTGTACAAAAGTCAGTTCGATACAGCAGTTTAAAGGTATGAAGACTGTTAAGGAATTCGATGGAAATCTGGTTTCTTTACAGTCTTTTTCTTAATATAAATTAGGGTTTCGCCAGCAACGCGAATATACATTGATATTTAGCTTTAACAAAAACAGGTTGTGAATTCTGTCAAATTGTTGGTGGGACACCTATAAGAAGGAAATTGTAACTATGAAAGCGAAATAAATAGTGTAACTCCAACTGGATGAAAATAAAAGTCAAGCAAAGGAAGTAAATATGAATATTAAGCTATCTGAAGTAAATGAAAAGAATTTTTGGGATGTAATTAAATTAAAATCCGATTTCGATCAAGAAAAGAGAATTCAAATTTTTGAAAGATGGGTAGGGTCAAACACTTTTTTTCTTGCTGCTTGCCAAGTATATGGGTTCCTTCCAAGAGCAATTTATGATGGTGAAACATTAATTGGCTTTGCTTCACATGGATTTAACAAGGAAACAGGACGATATGAATTAATTAGCATAATGCTTGGACATGCATATCAAGGTAAGGGCTATGGAATGCCGATTTTAAGGGCAGTTATTGAGGAAATGGCTGTGAAGTATTCATGCGAAGAAATTTATTTATCTGTCATTTATAATAACGAAGCTGCCAAGCGTGTATATGAAAAAGCAGGCTTTAAACCAACTGGGGAGATTGAGGATGGACATCATCCAGAAC
>NZ_JBALOZ010000266.1:1632-10447 GCF_036965125.1 Bacillus sp. JJ1503 | reverse complement strand
AATTTATACAAATCAAAGCTTTTACCCTCTAATTCTGAAGGAATTTGAATCATTTAGGATATCTCCTTTCCATTCTTTTAAATAGTTTCCCCGAAAATAAAGGTTTCATTAAAAAAAGAGTGCTCGTTTAAACGAACACTCCTTTTTTATCTAAGCCGCTTTTCTAGCTCTTCCTTCTTGTCTTCAAACCCTGGTTTTCCTAAAAGAGCAAACATATTTACTTTATAAGCCTCTACACCTGGCTGATCGAAAGGGTTGACACCTAATAAATAGCCGCTCATCGCACAGGCTTTTTCAAAGAAATATACGAGATAGCCAAAGGTAAAGGCATCTAATTTAGGAATAGATAAGACTAGATTTGGCACACCGCCATCAGTATGCGCTAGTACAGCCCCTTCAAACGCCTTATTGTTGACAAAGTCTACTGTTTTTCCAGCTAAATAATTTAGATCATCTAAGTCATTATCTGCCTTTTCAATGATTAACTCTTGACGTGGTTTATCAACCTTCATAACTGTCGCAAACAGATTCCTTCGACCGTCTTGAATATATTGACCAATTGAATGAAGGTCCGTTGAGAAATTGGCCGAGGATGGGTAGATTCCTTTTAAGTCTTTTCCTTCACTTTCACCGAATAACTGCTTCCACCATTCTGAAAAGGATTGTAAAGCTGGCTCATAGTTAATGAGCATTTCTGTCGTCTTTCCTTTGTTGTATAAAATATGGCGAATTGCTGCATATTGATAGGCTATATTTTCAAGCAACTCTGAACTGCTCAGCTCTTCTCGGGCAAGGGCAGCACCCTTCAACATTTCCCCAATATCGGCACCGCTAACAGCTATTGGCAATAAACCCACTGCTGTTAATACCGAGTATCGGCCGCCAATATCATCAGGAACAACAAATGTTTCATAGCCTTCTTCGTCTGCAAGTGTTTTTAGGGCCCCTCTTTCCCTATCTGTTGTTGCATAAATTCTCCTGCGTGCTTCCTCTAAACCATATAGCTCCTCCAATCGCTTGCGAAAAATCCGAAAGGCAATGGCTGGTTCAGTCGTTGTACCTGATTTAGAGATAACGTTTATGGAGAAGTCCTTCCCATCAAGAAAGTCAATCACATCTTTCATGTAAGAAGAGCTTAAATTATTGCCGACAAAAATTATTTGCGGAGTTCCTCTTTTTTCCTTTGACAGTGCATTATAAAAGCTATGATTTAACATTTCAATTGCTGCACGGGCACCTAAGTAAGAACCCCCAATACCAATAACGAGCAAAACATCAGAATCTCCAATAATTTTTTCAGCTGATTGTTTTATCCGAGAAAATTCTTGTTTATCATATTGAATAGGGTAATCCATCCAACCTAAAAATTCATTTCCCTGTCCAGTATTCTCATGCAAAGAGTGATGAGCAACCTTTACCGCATCTTGCATATATGTAAGCTCATGGTCACTGAAAAATGCAAATGCCTTTGAGTAATCAAAACGAACATATGTCATGTCTGATCCTCCAATTATGTAATTTCATAAAAACATACCGGATTACTTTCAGTATCTATTTTATTCTACTAAACTTTAACGGAAAGCAGGCGTATAATCAAGAAACATCCGTTAGTAATATATCTACTTTTATTTACATTTTATGAGCTGTCAAAGTGAAAAATGTCGAAAATAGCGACCTATCTAAAGACGCAAAAAATCCTTGCACATAAGTACAAGGATTTTTTGTTCTATCATTGTAGACGGAAAAACGAAATCATATTCTAGTTGGAGCGAACAACAGAATAGTCTATTATTATTATTAGTTTTATTGTTTTTTATATTCCATCTATAATCAGAGTTTGGATTAGCTTAAAATTTTGTTAATACGTTCAATTGCCCAATCTAACTCTTCCTCTGTAATTACAAGTGGAGGTGCAAAGCGAATGACTGTATCATGTGTTTCTTTACATAATAAGCCTTCTTCCTTTAAAGCCTCACAATATTTGCGAGCTGGTTCAGTTAATTCAACACCAATAAATAAGCCACGTCCACGAACATCTTTAATTATCGGATTTTTGATTTCTTTTAACTTGTTAACGAAGTACTCACCAAGCTTCAAAGAACGCTCAGCTAAGTTTTCCTCAACAAGAACCTCCATAGCAGCAATAGATACAGCACAAGCCATTGGATTTCCGCCAAATGTTGAGCCGTGAGATCCTGGATTGAATACACCTAGAACTTCCTTATTTGCAACAACACAGGAGATCGGGAAAACTCCGCCGCCTAATGCCTTTCCTAGGATGTACATATCTGGATCTACATCTTCCCATTCACAAGCAAACATTTTACCAGTACGCGCTAGACCTGCTTGAATTTCATCAGCAATGAATAATATATTGTTTTCTTTACATGTTTCGTATGCAGCTTTCATGAAGCCTTCTTCAGGAATAATGATTCCAGCTTCCCCTTGGATTGGCTCAATTAAGAATGCCGCAGTATTTTCCGTGATTGCCGCTTTCAATGCTTCTAGATCTCCGTATGGAATTAATTTAATACCTGGAAGCATTGGACCAAATCCGCGCTTATATTCCGCTTCTGAAGAAAGAGAAACAGCTGTCATTGTACGTCCGTGGAAATTTCCAACACATGCAATGATCTCTGCTTGATTTTCAGCTACACCTTTTACATCGTATGCCCAGCGGCGAGCAGCTTTAAATGCTGTTTCAACCGCTTCAGCACCCGTATTCATAGGAAGAGCCATTTCTTTATTTGTTAGCTTACAAATCATTTCATACCATGGACCAAGCTGATCATTATGGAATGCACGAGAGGTAAGGGTTACACGATCTGCTTGATCTTTTAATGCTTGAATAATTTTCGGATGTCTATGTCCTTGGTTTACTGCCGAGTAAGCACTTAACATATCCATGTATTTATTGCCTTCAGGATCCTCAACCCATACACCTTCAGCCTTTGAAATGACGATTGGCAGCGGATGATAGTTCTTTGCACCATATTTCTCAGTTTGTTCAATCAATGAATTTGTATTTGTTAATGCTGTCATGAATACATTCCTCCTAATGTCCGAGTAATCCCTTTCATTGTACCGTTAAGCTGTTACACTTTAAACCCTGAAAGGAAATTTTTTAATACATTTCTGATGTAGTTTTTGCTTGCATATGAAGAAGCAGATAATCAGGTCCGCCTGCTTTAGAGTCAGTTCCTGACATGTTGAATCCGCCGAATGGCTGGTAGCCTACAATAGCACCTGTACAGCCGCGGTTAAAATATAGGTTTCCAACATGGAAATCTTCACGAGCTTTTTCTTGGTTCAAACGGTTATTGGTAATAACTGCACCCGTTAAGCCGTATTCTGTGTTGTTAGCAATGTCAATCGCTTCATCGAAATCTTTAGCTTTTGTAAAGCCAACAACAGGTCCAAAGATTTCTTCCTTCATGATGCGAGATTCTGGTGAAAGGTCAGCGAATACGGTCGGTTTAATGAAGTAGCCTTTCGAATCGTCACCTTCTCCGCCTGCCATTAGCTTACCTTCCTGCTTGCCGATTTCGATATAGCTCATAATTTTATTATAAGCGCTTTGATCGATCACCGTTGCCATGTAGTTGTTTGGATCAGTTGGATCCCCTTGTGTTAATTGATTTGTTAATTCAACGACACGGTTTAATACTTGATCGTATACATCTTCTACAACTACTGCACAAGAGCATGCTGAACATTTTTGTCCGGAGAATCCGAACGCAGAAGCAACGATAGATGTCGCAGCTAGTTCAAGATCTGCTTCTTTATCGACAACAATCGTGTCTTTTCCGCCCATTTCTGCGATTAAACGCTTCATCCAAATTTGACCTTCATTCAGCTTAGATGAACGTTCGAAAATACGCAGACCAACGTCACGAGAACCTGTGAAGCTGATGAAACGAGTGTCTTTATGGTCAACTAAGTAGTCGCCCACTTCTGCACCGCTTCCTGGAACGAAGTTAAGAACACCTGCTGGAAGTCCTGCCTCTTCCATGACTTCAACGAATTTCGCTGCAACAATTGGTGTTGTTGAAGCTGGTTTTAATAATACAGTGTTTCCTGTTACGATTGCTGCAACTGTCGTACCAGCCATAATCGCTAACGGGAAATTCCAAGGAGAGATAATGATTCCCACTCCTAATGGAATGTAGTCATAACGGTTATATTCGTTTGGACGGCTGTTTACTGGAACACCATCTTTAATACGCAGCATTTGACGTGCGTAATATTCTAAGAAATCAATCGCTTCTGCAGTATCTGCATCTGCCTCATTCCATGGCTTTCCTGCTTCTTTTGTTAAAAGAGCAGAGAATTCATGCTTGCGGCGGCGGATAATCGCAGCTGCTTTGAAAAGAACGTCCGCACGAATTTCCGGCTTTACCTTTTTCCATGTTTTGAACGCTTCAACAGCAGCCTGCATGGCTTTTTCGGCTAATTCTTGGCTTGCCTTGGATACACGACCAATCACTTCTTCTTTATTTGCGGGATTATAAGAAACAACTTTTTCCTCAGTAGAAATACGCTCTCCACCAATGACTAAATCGTAGTCTTTTCCTAAATAGCCTTCAACCGTTTTTAAGCCTGTTAGATATGCCTCACGGTTTTCGTCTAACTTAAAATTTGTGAATGGCTCATGTTTGTATGCTTGTACCATGATTCCTTCCCCCTTAGCACTTTTTCATTACATCCATATATCATTGCAAGATATGTGCCAAATATGTATACCGCGTCAAATGTTGTTTTTTCTTTCTTAACAGCAAAATTATTTTGCATTTTGATCTCTCAACACCTGTTAAGGAGCAAAAAAACATTGCACCCCTTCCATTCTTTACATAAAATGAAGGAAAGAATGATGAAGGAGCAAGACAATGAATAATCCAAATTTCGCTCAAATGAAATTAATTAATACGTTTTTCCAACAGATACTTAAAGAAATAGATATCGGAGTCCACGTTGTTGATCACGAAGGCAAAACGATAATTTATAATAAAAAAATGGCTGAAATGGAGGGAATGGATTACTCAGATGTCCTCGATAAGGAGCTATTGGATGTATTCTCCTTTCATAAGGATGAGGCTAGCACCCTTTTGAGAGCTTTAACTCACGGGGAGAAAATCATTAATGCTAAGCAAACTTATTTTAATAATAAAGGGCAGGAAATAACAACGATTAATAACACCTTCCCCGTTTCGGAGGAAGGCGTTCGAATTGGCGCCATGGAAATTGCCCGCGATGTGACAAAACTAGAAAAGCTGATTAGAGAAAATATGAATAAAAAAGGAAACACCCGCTACACATTTGATAGCATTATCGGAATCAGTGAAGAAATTAAGAATGTGATCGAGGCGAGCAAGAGAGCGACCCGCACTAGTTCATCAATTCTTATCGTTGGTGATACAGGAACAGGAAAAGAGCTATTCGCACAAAGCATTCATAATGGAAGCAATCGATCTTCAAAGCCCTTTATCTCTCAGAACTGTGCTGCCTTGCCTGATAGCTTGATTGAGGGGCTGTTATTCGGGACAAAGAAAGGGGCTTTTACAGGTGCGATTGAACGTCCAGGTCTTTTCGAACAGGCGGAAGGCGGAACCTTGCTGCTTGACGAAATCAATTCTCTAAATCCAGCCTTGCAGGCGAAGCTTTTAAGGGTTTTACAGGAACGAATGGTTAGACGAATTGGAGACACAAAAGATCGTAAGGTAGACGTCCGGATCATTGCTACTATAAACGAGGATCCTATCGATGCGATCTCCGATGGAAGACTGCGAAAAGACCTATATTACAGATTGAGCGTTGTTTCTTTATTCATCCCTCCTTTGCGGGATAGAAGGAAGGATATTCAAGATCTTGTCCGTTTCTTTATTGAAAAATACAATCACCTTTTTGGCATGAAGGTTCAAGGGATTGACGATCATGTTTTAAGTGTATTTGAACAGTATGATTGGCCTGGAAATGTACGGGAACTAGAGCATGTTATAGAAGGTGCGATGAATTTAATTGTTCATGAGGAGCACATTGGTTATCTTCATTTGCCGATCCATTTCCGCAATAAGCCGCAATTTAAAAATGATATTTTTACACCGATCAGCCTAACACATCATCAGAATGAATCAAGCAGTCAATTTAAGTCCTTGGAAGATTATATGGATGAAGCAGAAAAAAGCTATTTAGAAAAAGTGTTACAGCTTCATCAATATAATATTACCCAAGCCGCAAAATCTCTTTGCATGAGCCGGCAAAATCTGCAATATCGGCTTAAAAAGCACCAGATTAGGAAAGAGGAAGCCAAGGGAATATAAAAAACTCGCCGATTGGCGAGTTTTTGTTCTTCATTGATATAGAATATCGTCTTTAAGCGTATTGACTTTATTTAAAGCCTGGGCGATATCTTCATCACCAACCCCAAAATGAGCGAGAGCCTCTCCCAGATGTGTGGCAATGGCATCAAAATGCTCGGGCTGCAGATTCATCCCTTTATGAGCCTTTGCCATCGAATTTCCCGAATATTGATTAGGTCCACCTAAGGCAAAGCTAATAAACTTCGTTTGATGTCGGCGCTGCTTTTCCATATCTGTATTCTCAAAAAATTGGTTTACCGTTGGATCCTTTAGGACTAATTCAGAATAAAAGTAGTCGACAACCTTTACAATTGCCTCTTCACCGCCGACTTTTTCATAAAGTGTTTGTTCTGCCATGTGAAATTCCCCCTTCTTACTAATAACAAGAGTTATTATTCGATAGAGATTAAGCAAGTATTCAGGTTCCCTTTGACCAAAAAAAGTAAAAAACCGAGCTAAGCCCGGTTTCCATTCTTATTTCTTAATCAAATCTTCACGTTGAGATTGGTCAATCCACTCTTGAAGTTTATCCTTAAGTGTATTAAATCCTTGTGCCGTATCGTTTTCCACATGGATTGGAGCCACTGGGCGAGGTTTACGCGGCTTTTTCGCTTTTACTTCAGCCTCGACTGGCGCTTCTTGTGTAGCACGGATCGATAATCCAATTTTTCCTGATGCCTCATCAACAGATAAAACTTTAACTTCTACTTCATCTCCAACTTTAAGATGTTCATTAATATCCTTAACAAATCCATGAGTAACCTCAGAAATATGAACAAGCCCTTGAGTAGTCTCATTCAGCGCAACGAACGCACCATACGGTTGAACTCCTGTCACCTTACCTTTAATAACACTGCCTACTTCGATTTTTTCAGACATGGAAACACTCCTAATTTCTATTAATTTTTATCCTTTTTATTCGCAATTAAAAATTATACCACAGTTCAAGCCTTTTTTCAAAAAGTAATTAATTCGGTCTTGATATTCTCTATTTTGCTCGTAATTAATATTATTATTTAATCTAAACAGGCAAGTTTTATTGGATAAGATGTTTTTTGTGATTTGATGTTTGAAAGCAAGGCTTGTTGGGCATGATGGTCTTAAAGACTTTCTAGTATTCCCCCTTTTTGAAGTGACAATCCTTTGGGTTGTCCTTTTTTTGTTTGGTTGATTTCAATTCCTTCGGTGAAAATAAGGTATACTGACATTGAGGGGATATACATGGAGAATACTATGGAAAAACAAGACGTACATATAAATGGAAATCATATTTACTATGAAAGCTTTCAGCGACACTCATCCTCAAAGAAAACCGTTGTCCTGCTGCACGGCTTTCTATCCTCAAGCTTTAGCTTCCGGAGGCTTATCCCATATTTAATAAATGAATATAATGTCATTTCTATTGACTTACCCCCATTTGGGCAAAGCGGAAAATCCCGCCGTTACAAATATTCATATAAAAATATGGCGATGACCGTTATACAGCTCATTGAAAGTATACAATTAAATAAAATCATATTACTTGGCCATTCTATGGGTGGACAAATTTCCTTATACATCGCTCATTTACGTCCAGATCTAATTGATAAAGTGGTACTTCTTTGCAGCTCAGGCTATTTAAAAAAATCAAAGCTCCAGCTTGCTCTTGCGACTTATCTTCCATTTTCTCACCTATTCGTTAAGAGGTGGCTGGAGCGTTCAGGATTAGAAAATAATTTACGGCTCGTTGTTTACAACCAATCTATAATCGATGAAGAAATGGCAGAAGGATATTTAGCCCCATTTTTAAAAGACGATATATTCTTAGCCCTGGCAAAGCTAATCCGTGACCGCGAGGGAGATTTGTCTGCAGATATCTTAAATGAAATTCAAGTACCCTGCTTATTAATTTGGGGAGAGCAGGATAAAGTAGTTCCACTGCAAATAGGCAAACAGCTGCAACAGGATCTAAATAATTCGAAGCTCATTGTTTTAAAAGAAACCGGCCACCTCCTTCCAGAGGAAAGACCGGAGGAGGTTTTCCAATATATAAAGGAATTTACTAAGAAAGGGTGAATCCGCAAAAGAGTCACCCTTCTCTAAATTGTACACACTCCATCATCTTTAATAGCCAGAAGTTTACGAGCGACTTCTGAGCATTCCTCAATGGCTAGAAGCTTTTCAAAGGAAAATTCAAAAATGGCCTGAATTTTTCTAGCTAGCTTATTCTGATCATCCAAATCATGGACTGCCTGAACAATATCAGCAATTTCCGTTTCATAATTGCCTGCACCTATTCCAAAAGGATCCCACTCATTTATTGTATTGACGAGCTGTATGTTTAATTGTTGAATTTGCATATTATCACCTTTCCGCAGATTAGCGGGCTGTAAGACCCCACTTTAAAAAGTTTGAGGAAAAAAGAAACCTATTCAGGTGACTAACAGCCCGTAAAAGCCCTATTATAGGAACACAGACTA
>NZ_JBALOZ010000266.1:0-1622 GCF_036965125.1 Bacillus sp. JJ1503 | reverse complement strand
ACCCACATCCTGTGGGCCGCAACTACAATCAGTTGGTAAAGAACAAGAATAATATTTTTTTATAAATAGTGCATGTCTATCATATTCATCTTGGATTAATCAACACTGATTGAGTTTCACTAAATGTTTTTACTTTTTGTTTCCATCACTTATTATAGAGGAAAGGCTATATCATTGAAAAGGCGGGGATACAATGAAGAAGTTTGACTTTGACAAAATGATTAATCGGGAAAATACCTCCTCTGTTAAATGGGGAATGACCCAGCAAGTCTTTGGAACGAGCGATGTATTGCCAATGTGGGTAGCTGATATGGATTTCGCGCCGCCTTCGGAAGTAAAAGATGCTCTTCTAGACCGAGTTCATCATGGTGTTTTCGGCTATACATATCCTTCAACCTCTACGGCTGATAGCATTAAGCAATGGCTTCAGAATAGACACAGCTGGAATGTTGAAAGTGAATGGATTCTTTATAATTTGGGAGTCGTTCCTTCGATCGCAACCGCTATTGAGGCCTATACTGCACCTGGAGATAAGGTGATGCTCCAATCACCTGTGTATGCTCCGTTTTTCGACATGATTAAGAAAAATAATCGGGAAGTAGTAAATTCACCTTTAAAATTAATTAATAATCGATTTGAAATCGACTATGCTGATTTTGAAGATCGTTTAAAAGAGGGAGTTAAATTATTCCTTTTATGTAATCCGCATAATCCTGGCGGTAGAGTATGGACAAAAGAAGAATTACAAAAAATCGGTGAGCTCTGCCATCAGTATCATTGTTTAATTCTTTCCGATGAAATTCATTCTGACCTTGTTTTTAAACAAAATAAGCATATTCCAATCGCTTCATTGGATAACAAATTCAGTGAGATTACAATTACTTGCATTGCACCAACAAAAACATTTAATCTAGCAGGTCTACAAGCTTCTGCTGTTATCATTTCCAACAAAGAACTTCGCGAAGGATTTCAAAAAGTTCTGCAGCGTCAAGGCTTCTTTTCATTGCCAACATTTGGAGCAATTGGAATGGAAGCTGCTTATCAGCACGGGGATAGCTGGTTGGATGAGCTTCTTGAATACTTACATGAAAATATCGCAACAGCAAAGAGCTTTATCGAAAAACACTTGCCTTCGATCAAAGTCATGGAACCTGAGGGCACCTATTTATTATGGTTAAATTGCCGTGGGCTGGATTTAAGCGATGAAGACATTAGAGAACGGTTATTATATAAAGGCAAGCTGGCATTAGAACCAGGGAAAAAGTACGGTCCTGGGGGCGAAGGCTTTGTTCGCATGAATATCGCCTGTCCGCGGGAAATGTTGTTAGATGGTTTGGAGAGATTGAAAAAAGCATTTGATTAATAAGTGGATAAAGTTGTGGATAGTTGTCAATTTTCTTTCACCAAATACTACTTTGTGGACAACTTTTTGGAAATGTTGCTTTTTTGTCCGATAAACACACTTTGTCGGACAGCTTTTCGGAAATTGTCGCTTTCCTGTCCAATAAACACACTTTATTGGACAGCTTTCCAGAAATTGTCGCTTTCCTGTCCGATAAACACACTTTATTGGACAGCTTTTCGGAAATTGTCGCTTTCCTGTCCGATAAACACACTTTGTC
>NZ_JBALOZ010000265.1:711-2990 GCF_036965125.1 Bacillus sp. JJ1503 | reverse complement strand
TTCAACAATCTGGCCCTATAATGGAATAAGACCTAAATTCATTCATTCCTATGCTCAGTATAGAATTTAATTTCATTTTGATAATGTTTAAGATACCCCCTCATTCATCAGCTTTCGAATAACAAGGTCACCTCCACTCTCTTTTTTCTTTTATTTTTTTTCAAAACCCTTCTAATTGATAAAAAACCATTTCTAATTAATCTACTTTCAAATCCTTTAACGCATGATTCAAAAATACAGTATAACATTCGTTTTATACGGCTAGTGTGCTGGGATGTTGAATCATAGTGTGCTTTTCACCAGTTTCAGAAGAAGAAATGGTTGTAAACACCGATTATGATTCACGGTCAAACTAACGTGCAGTAATGATCCTGTATTTCATGACAATTAATATGAACGATTTCAAAGAAAGGTACGTCTTATCTACGGATAACAGAAATGCTTGTAACTAAAAGGAGGAGTATGGATTGAAAAAAATTATAAGTATGTTTTTCATAGTGGGGTTGTTTCTTTTCCCACTTACAACTTTTGCCGAAATGAAACAGGTTCCCTCAGGCTTAAAGGTGGATCAACTTGAGGAGACAGTTGATCATATAATGGAGAAGTATATTAGAACGGAAATTCCTGGTGCATCCCTAGCTATAGTAAAAGATGGTAAAGTCCTATTATTAAAGGGGTACGGATTGGCTGATATAGAGCAAGAGCTAGCGGTCGATCCGGAGAAAACAGTCTTTGAAGCCGGATCGGTATCTAAGTTATATACATGGAGTGCTGTTATGCAGCTAATGGAGCAGGGAAAGTTAGATTTAAAAACTGATATTCGCGAATACTTACCTGAAAACTACCTTAACCTCACATTTCCAGATAAAGTTACTATGTTGGATTTAATAAACCATACAGCGGGATTCGAGGATAAAGCAGATCAGCTGCTAACGACTGATCCAGAAAAAGTGATTCCACTAGAAAAATTTTTATCATCGGAATATTATCAACCAAAGCAAGTATTTAAACCAGGCACAGTTATAGCTTATTCAAACTATAGTACTTCGTTGGCAGGGTTAATTGTGGAACGTGTGTCAGGAAAAAGTTATGCCGATTATATGCAGGAAAATATTATTGAAAGGCTTGGAATGCCGCATTCAACCTTTGCAACAAACTATCTTGAGATTCCTAAAATCGCTGATTTTAAAGGGAAAAGCTATCGAAAAAATGGTGATCACTTTGAGGCTGTTGATTGGGCATTTGTAAATGATGCTCCAGCAGGTTCTTTAAATACGACAGCAGCGGACATGGCTCAATTTATGATCGCACAGCTTGGTTCGGAGAACAATTCATTATTCGAGCATATGAGCACTTTGGAAAAAATGCATGAACAAACATATCAAGTTCATGAGCTTTTACCAGGAAATGCTCATGGATTTTGGGAGCGATATAGTGGGGAGTATCGGTTACTTGAACATGGTGGGAATGTCATTGGGTATACCTCACAACTGACTCTTGTTCCGGAAGAAAAGTTTGGATATGTGCTACTAATGAATGTGGCGAATGAGATGACAGGATTAAGAGTTGATTTAGTTGATAAATTAATTGGAAAAAATGAACCTATTGAACATGGGGAAAAAAGTGAGAATGACGAGGTTGTTCAAGGCACTTATCGAATGGCAAGGGGACTGTACACCAACTTTTTAAAGCTTTTACCGATTGTGGGCAATATTGATGTCACCATTCAAAAAAATCCTCAAGGAGGGATCAACTTTATATCAACGATGGCACCTGAGCCGATCCACTATATTGAAACAAGCCCACTGCTCTATGAACGTGCTGAAGATACACTCACTTTATTAGATAAATCAGGCATAGATACAAGCCGAATCGCTTTTGACTTGGATGATAAAGGGAATGTGATAAAGATGTCACATGGAGTAATCAGTGATTACCTGCCTGTAAAACTAAAGGAGCGTGTGGACATAAACCTAGCGATCATTTTGATTAGTGTAATAACGTTTATCCTCTATACAATCGTTTTCGCCGTTAGATGGGGAGTAAGGAAATTAAAGAAGAAAGAGAAAGGAAACTTGCATTGGTCTACGCCATTATTATCTGGTGCGGGACTCTTAGTAATAGTAAATAGCATCATCCTATTTAGTCGTTTTACGTCCGATCCATTTCAACCATTATCGCAAATGCGTATTCATGTGTGGATAAATTGGTTATTCCCTATAATGACTGTAGTTTGTGCCTATTTCATCTTTAAACATTTTAAAAATAGTAAGATATTT
>NZ_JBALOZ010000265.1:0-695 GCF_036965125.1 Bacillus sp. JJ1503 | reverse complement strand
TTTCGTTTGTTTTATTTTCAACTTATTTCTTCTCAATTTCTACTTAATTTAATCTATCAAAACCGGGCAGTGTTTGCCCGGTTTTTCAATAAATACGATGAGGATGCTTATGTTCCCACGTAAAATGGTTTGTCCGACTTCCATCTCCTGCATTGCCCCATTCAAACCCTTGGCCTGCTTATGCTCATGCCCTTTCTCCATCTTATGGAATCGAAAAAAGTTTGTCCTGCCGTTTCCCCCACTTTCACTCAAGATTGTACCGAATTCCATGGTCGCAGACATAAAAAACTTTGTCCAAAATCGAAGTGAAATGAACGATTTCAATCAGGATTGCTCTTGTTTAACTTCTTGCTTTTCTCCTTGTTTTTCAAGCCTTTTCAGGCTTTTCTTCCCGCTTTTTTCATGCAAAAAAGACCGAGAGAACAACAGGATTTTCTCCCGTTTTTCCTTCGATCTCAACCATACTTTTTTATTTAAGGACATGTTTTTTATTTAAGTCCAATGTTTTTTAGGTGTGTACAACACATGTTGGATGAAAAAATAGTTCTTTACTAAATGTTATAAAAATCCTTTTAAAATCAATAACATTAAAATAATGGAAAAAAGAAAGTCCTTTACTAGTTGTAACATTTGTCATAAAATCGGTTGTATTTATAATAAAAATGTTCTTTACTAATTCTTCCACAATCGCGCCC
>NZ_JBALOZ010000264.1:21933-23761 GCF_036965125.1 Bacillus sp. JJ1503 | reverse complement strand
TGGGAAGAAGGTCATGTTAAAAGTAACCCAAGTATGATAGACATATTATTTCATTTTCATTACAATAAAAGGTAAGCGACATATAAGTTTCTTTTTCTTCAAAATTCTACATATTAAACGGATTGTGGTTTGACATTGAAAATAGCAATAATGAGGTGCGTTTATGAAGTTATTTTCTAATTCAATTACGACTATTGAAAATGGTCTAAATTATTCTTCTCTAAAACAAAAAGTTATATCACAAAATATAGCAAATGAAGCAACTCCTGGATATAAAGCAAAAGAGGTTAGCTTTAAGCAATCATTGGAAACGGCAGTTAACCGATCAATAGAAGCTAATCGGACCGATCAAAGACATTTTTCCTTTAAAAGCAGTCCGCTTTCGAATGCGGGAATCATTAATCGGAAAAACGTGTCTTATAATCATAACGGTAATAGCGTGGATATTGATAAGGAAATGACAGACTTAGCCGGAAACCAAATTTATTACAATGCACTTATAGACCGAATTAGCGGTAAGTTTTCAAGCTTGCAGACTGTTATAAGGGGAGGTAAGTAGACATGTCCATTTTTCATAGCATGAATAATTCTGCTTCTGCTTTAACAGCACAAAGATTAAGAATGGATGTCATCTCATCGAATATGGCGAATGCGGAATCAACGAGAGGAAAGCTAGTTAATGGCGAATGGCAGCCCTATCGCCGTAAATCGGTCGTACTTGAACCGAAAGAAGGGCAGTTCTCCAACTTTCTAAATAACGCAATGAATCGTTCTAGTGCCGGTAATGGAGTGAAGGCTACAAGAATTATTGAAGACGAAACACCGTTTAAGCTCGTTTATAATCCAGAGCATCCGGATGCAAATGATGAAGGATACGTTGAGCTGCCGAATGTTGACCCTTTGCGGGAAATGGTAGACCTAATAAGTGCAACAAGATCATATGAAGCGAACGTGACCGTTCTTAATGCTTCCAAAAGCATGTTAATGAAAGCATTAGAAATTGGAAAATAGAGGAGCAGAATAAATGAATAATGTCGGATTCCCTTCTGTTAGCAATATTTTAAGGCCACAGGAAACTAAACAGACTCATACATATACACCATTCGAAGCTCACAAGAGTTTTGCGTCCGTACTAAAAAATTCAATTCAAGAATTAAATAAGCTCCAAAATGAATCAGACAAAATGACTGAAAAACTCGTAAAAGGTGAAAATGTTGATTTGCATCAAGTCATGATTGCCTCTCAAAAAGCGAGTGTTACATTGCAGGCAACACTTGAAATTCGCAATAAAGTCATTGAAGCCTATCAAGAGACTATGCGAATGCAAGTGTAATAGATTCATTGGTTTCATACATACAAAAACAATTTTAAAGCTAAAAACTTCTGTTTTGCGGTTATTAGCTGCCAAAGAGTGAGACAGAATAACCGGGGGATTGAAATGAAAGAATCGTTTCGGAAATATAAAGAAAATATCCAAGGATTTTGGCAAAGTCGAACCAAAAAGCAGAAGGTTCTGCTTTTTGGTTCCGTCCTTTTATTTATCATAATTGTTACAGGTGCATCGTTATTAGCGACTAGGACTACATTAGTTCCGCTTTATAGCAATCTTACACCCTCTGAAACAGGGACTATTAAAGAGAGTTTAGACGGCAGAGGCATTAAATCAGAAATAGCAGACGGTGGAACTACGATTAAAGTGCCAGAGGAAGTAGTAGATACACTTAAAGTTGAACTTGCAGCTGAGGGGATACCGAAATCTGGTAATATCGATTATTCATTTTTCAGTCAGAACGCTGGTATAGGTACAACGGAAAATGAATTTAAAATG
>NZ_JBALOZ010000264.1:6022-21903 GCF_036965125.1 Bacillus sp. JJ1503 | reverse complement strand
GGGTTACTGACGCAAAGGTCATGATTAACCTCCCCGAAAAAGGAATTTTTGTTAAAGATCCTTCTGAAGAAGCATCAGCTTCTATTGTTTTAAATACAAAATCAGGTTATCAATTTGAAGAATCTCAAATTCAAGCACTGTATCATTTAGTATCAAAAAGTATTCCTAATCTGCCTACTGATAATATCGTCATTACTAATCAATTCTTTGAGTACTTTGATTTAAAAAATAATCAAAATTCTACACCTGGCTCAACATTTGCCGAACAACATGAAATTAAAAAGCAAATTGAGCGAGATGTGCAGCGCCAAGTACAAGGAATGTTAGGCACACTAATGGGACATGACAAAGTTGTTGTGTCTGTGACGGCTGATGTTGATTTTACACAGGAGAACAGAGAGGAAAATCTAGTCACTCCAGTAGACGAAGAAAATATGGCCGGCATTGCTATTAGCGCCCAAAAAATAACGGAAACCTNNGTTCCGGGTTCTTCTTATTTAGAAGGAAATGGGGCAAATGGTGATTATGAAAAAATCGAAGAAACGATAAATAATGAAGTAAATAAAATTCGCAAAGAAATAGTTGAGAGCCCATATAAAGTAAGAGATTTAGGCATACAAGTCATGGTTGAGCCGCCACAGCCAGAGGATCCAGCTTCTCTTCCTCAGGAAAGAGTAGATGATATAACCAAGATTCTTGCCACGATTGTTCGTACGACAATCGATAAAAAAGCAGGATCAGAAGAATTAACGGATGAAGCGATTAATGACAAAGTTGTCGTTTCAGTTCAGCCATTTAAAGGAAAAGTAGAATTCCCTAATGATGTTAAGCAAGTTCTGCCACTATGGGCTTACATTGTAGCTGGTGTGCTTCTTGCCATAATCGTTCTACTAATCTTCTTATTTATTAGGGCAAGAAGAAAACAAAAAGCAGAAGAACAGGAACTATTAGAAGTTGAGGAAGTCATTCATGTTCCGGACGTTAATGAGGAGCACGAGACAGAAAGCACAATGCGCAAAAAACAGCTTGAAAAAATGGCAAAGGAAAAGCCAGAGGATTTTGCAAAGCTTCTGCGTACTTGGATTGCTGAAGATTAGGGGGTATGGGTAATGGCAAAGAAAGATCAAAAAGAGCTATCGGGTAAGCAAAAAGCGGCCATACTTCTAATATCACTTGGACCTGATGTTGCATCATCTGTATATAAGCATTTAAGTGAAGAAGAAATAGAAAAATTAACCTTAGAAATCTCTGGTGTCAAAAAAGTTGATTCACTGGCAAAAGAAGAAGTCGTAGAGGAATTTCACAATATCGCGTTAGCTCAGGATTATATCTCCCAAGGCGGTATTGGGTATGCAAAAACGGTTTTAGAAAAAGCACTTGGGAATGAGCAGGCAGCTGTTATCATTAATAGGCTAACGTCTTCCTTGCAGGTGAGACCTTTCGACTTTGCAAGGAAAGCAGACCCGGCTCAAATCCTTAACTTTATCCAAAATGAGCATCCGCAAACGATAGCATTAATATTATCGTATTTGGATGCCGCTCAGGCAGGGCAAATCCTATCGGAGCTTCCGCAGGAAATGCAAGCAGATATTGCTAAAAGAATTGCCGTCATGGATAGCACAGCGCCAGAAATTATTAATGAAGTGGAACAAATACTCGAAAGAAAACTTTCAGCAACTGTTACACAGGACTATACACAAACTGGCGGAATTGAAGCAGTCGTTGACGTCTTAAATGGGGTTGACCGTTCTACTGAGCGGACAATTTTGGATGCTTTAGAAATTCAGGATCCAGAGCTTGCGGAAGAAATTAAGAAAAGAATGTTTGTATTCGAGGATATTGTTACCCTCGATAACCGCGCAATACAGCGAGTTATCCGCGATTGTGAAAGTGAAGATCTTATGCTTTCACTTAAAGTTTCAAGCGATGAAGTTAAGGAAATTATTTTCAAAAATATGTCTAAGCGTATGGTTGAAACGTTTAAAGACGAGATGGAATATATGGGGCCAGTTAGACTTCGAGATGTAGAAGAGGCCCAATCACGGATTGTTGCCATTATCCGCCGCCTAGAGGAAGCTGGAGAAATCGTCGTTGCCCGCGGTGGAGGAGATGATATCATTGTCTAGGTTAATCAAAGGAGTGCCGCCTTTAGTTAATCCTGTCCAAAACGACAAAAAAGTCATCGCAATCAAGGTTTTTAAACCGGAAGTTCTAGAAGATGAATTCGTTTCAGCTACAATAAATATGGAAGAACAAGTGCAATCACTGATTGAAGAGGCGCATAGGAAAGCTGAAGAAATATTAAACAGCTCAAGACATGAAGCGGAATTGATTCGTCAGCAGCTAGATGAAAATATTCAAGCCTTTGAGCAAGAAAAAGAAAGAATGGCTGGAGAAGCACATCAAACCGGATTCGAAGCAGGATTAACAGAAGGCCGAGAAAAAGGATATGTAGAATACCATGAAGTCATTCAATCAGCACATGATATCGTAGAATCGTCCAAAAAAGACTACCGAAGCCATGTTGAATCTTCAGAAAGAGAAATACTTGAGATTGGGATCAAAGTAGCCCAAAAGATATTAGGGAAAACGATCGAAGAGAATGAGGAAGAATTTTTACTTATTGTCAGACGGGCGCTAAAAGAAGCAAGGGACAATCAAGAGGTTCAATTGCATGTTCATCCAAGACACTATGATTTTCTTCTTTCAAATAAGGAAGAACTAAAAATGATTTTTCCAAAAGAAATAGATTTATTTATTTATCCAGATGATGAATTAGCAGTATCAAGCTGCATCATTGAATCGGTAAATGGGAGAATTGATGCCAGTATTGATAGTCAGCTAGAAGAAATAAAACGAAAGCTTATTGAAATGCTAGAGGGTGAGCAGGAATGAAGCTTTTGGATGTCATTGAGCAAATTGATCAGCTAGACTCCTTTAAACGCTATGGAAGAGTAAAGAGAGTAGTAGGTTTAATGATTGAGTCCCAGGGACCACCTGAAAGCTCGATTGGCGATGTTTGCTATATTCATGTAGGCAATAATCGAAAAAGAACCATTCAGGCGGAAGTAGTCGGTTTTAAAAACGAAGAAGTTATTTTGATGCCATATACAACTATTAATGATATTTCGCCTGGCAGCCTGGTAGAAGCGACATCAAGGCCATTGGAAATAAAAGTTGGGGCTCAGCTGATCGGCTCAGTCATTGACTCGATGGGGCAGCCTCTTGATGGAACCCCATTGCCGAAAGGACTTTCTTCTGCGCCAACTGAGCAGGCTCCGCCCAATCCGCTCCAAAGACCGCCTATTTCTTCTGCTATGGAAGTCGGAGTTCGGATGATCGATAGTTTATTAACTGTTGGAATCGGACAGCGGGTTGGGATTTTTGCAGGAAGTGGTGTAGGGAAGAGTACTCTGCTAGGCATGGTTGCCAGGAATACAACTGCAGATTTAAACGTAATTGCCTTAATTGGAGAGCGTGGCAGGGAAGTGCGTGAATTTATTGAGCGTGACCTTGGTCCAGAAGGCTTAAGCCGTTCTATTGTCGTTGTCGCAACGTCTGATCAACCAGCATTAATGAGAATTAAGGGGGCCTATACAGCAACAGCCATTGCCGAATATTTTCGCGATAAGGGTCTAAATGTCATGATGATGATGGATTCGGTCACAAGGGTGGCGATGGCGCAAAGGGAAGTTGGACTTGCAATAGGTGAGCCCCCGACAACAAAAGGATATACCCCTTCTGTTTTTGCTATTTTGCCAAAGCTTCTCGAAAGAACTGGTACAAATGAAAAAGGATCCATTACAGCATTTTATACTGTTTTAGTAGATGGTGATGATATGAATGAACCCATTGCTGATACAGTCCGCGGGATATTGGATGGTCACTTTGTTCTTGATCGCGCTCTTGCTAATAAAGGTCAATATCCGGCGGTTAATGTGCTGAAAAGCGTCAGCAGGGTAATGAATAATATCGTTCCACCAGAACATATACGAGCAGCTGAGAAATTACGAGAGGCATTGAGTACTTATATGAATGCCGAAGATTTAATTAATATCGGAGCATATAAAAAAGGGTCATCCAGCGAAATTGATGAAGCTATAAGGCTCTATCCTAATATTATTTCCTTCTTAAAGCAGGGAACGCATGAAAAAATAACTTTTCAAGAAAGTGTTTACCAATTAAATAGCCTTTTAGGGAAAGGAGATTAATTTTCATGCAATACCAATTCAAATTTGAAAAAATCCTTACGATTAAAGAAAGAGAGAAGGATGAAGCACTAAACGTTTATAACCAATCAGTCAAAAGATTTGAAACAGCCGCTGAAAAATTGTATGAACTCCTTAAGAAAAAAGAGGATTTAGAAGACTATCAATCTTCAAGGCTAGTTAACGGGTTGCCAGTACAAGAAATTAGGCATCATCAGCACTTTATTCATCAATTGGAAAGAACGATCAAGCATTATCAGCAAATTGTTATGAATGCACGAAATCACATGAATTTTCAGCAGGAAAGGCTGCTGGAGAAAAATGTAGAAGTAAAAAAATATGAGAAAATTAAAGAAAAAGACATGACGAATTTTGCTGAAGATGTAAGGCTGCAAGAGGGAAGGCAAATGGATGATATCTCGATTCAGCATTATATGTATCGGGGAAATTAGGTGGTAAAGTGGACAAAGTACTAGAAGAAAAAAAGCAATCAAAATTTCAAGGCTTCATATTTGTGGTCTTAATTCCTTTATTATTTGCTATTACAGTAGCTCTTATTGTGATGACTATTCTTGGGATTAATGTTTTCGAACTATCAAAGGAATACGGTCAGAAGATTCCGTTTATATCTTCTGCCTTAAATGAAGAAGGTTCCCAAAGCATCGAAGACATAGAGTCAAAAATGATTGAACTTGAAGCGGAAATTAAAGACCGGGAAGCGAAGATTTCTAAGCTTGAAACGGAGATAGAGAATAAAGACGAGGAAATTTCACAAGTGCAATTAGAAAAGGAACGTCTGGAAGAAGAAATTCTTGAACTAACAGCGATGAAAGATGAAAACAAACGTGCATTTAAGGATATTATCAAAACCTATGAAACGATTTCAGCAAAGAAAGCTGCTCCGATACTTTCACAAATGGGTGAGGAAGAAGCTTTACAAATNNCACTAGCAGCTATTATGGAAAAAATGAATCCGGAAGATGCAGCTAGGTATACGGAGCTGTTAACAGCCAACGCTGAAAATCAATTGGAAAACTCTCCGTAATGTAAAAGAGTTAAATGAAAGGGGGTGAAAAAATGGAAATGAGCGGATTAGGAGCAATTAATACGATTGTATCCAACAACGGAAATTCTAGTTCAATCAGCAAAAATCCAACTGGATTTGGGGCTTTGGTTGCAGGATTGATGGGGAATTCAACAAACCCTGTACAAGATAAGGATACTTCAAACAATTTACCTAGTGATGAGGTTGAAAGTTTACTTCAATTTCTGCAGACAGCAGATGTTTTTGCACTGGAAAATGGGGCTGAGCTAATTGATGGATCAAATCTTAGTTCTACGGAAGTCATCAAAATAATAGAAAATGAATTAAATTTATCCACTGATGAACTTTACGAACTGCTAAGTAAATTTTTCAATGATATTAGTTNNCTGCAAAGAGTGAAAAGCCAAGTGATGAGGATGTTTCCCAAATAGATATGGTCCTTGCAATGATCCAATCAATTATTTCTATTCAAAAGCAAGATATGAAAATAGAACCGAATAAAGACTTTGGACAAGCAATGAAAGCAATCAAACTTTTTGAGCTGTTATCTGCACATGAGGATTCTTTAGGTAATCAATTAAAGTTAAAAGAATTTATGAAGAATATCTCTGAAAAGCTAGAAACGGCATTAAATAGTACAAATTCCTCTGATAGAGGTGAATTTGTAAGGAAAACATTTCAAACTCTTGTAAATGAGTTGAATGGAAAAGTTGTATCGGGCACTGATAAAGCGGGAGAACAAATCGCAAAAGCATTGAATAAATCTGAGCCTGTTAATCATCAAGGATTCATTCAATTTCAGCAATTATCCAAACCTGAGCAGTTAACTATGCTATCAAGTTCTGGCAGACCTGTTTCAGCCGAGCAGCTGATTGAGCAATTCGAATCCATTCTATCTAAAAGCCAATTATTGAAAAGCGGCGGGACTCAAAGACTATTCCTTAAGTTAAATCCAGAAAATCTCGGATCACTTAGAATAGAGTTAATTCAGAAGGATTCAACAATCATAGCCCGGATTCTTACATCGACCGCAAATGCAAAAGATATGATGGAGTCGCATTTGAACGGGTTAAGACAAGCCTTCCAATCGCAAAATATTCAAGTGGAGAGAATTGAGATCTCTCAAGCTTTTACTTCTCAGGAACGCAGTTTTAATCGTGAAGGGCAACATCAAGGTCAGGAAAGACAGCAGCAAGAAGAGCGTCAAGAAAAACAATCAGGAGATTTTAACCACTCATTCGAAGAAGCACTTCTTAATACAGAAGCGTAGGTGTGATAAACATGACTAATACGATTGATTCGTCTTTAATGCTATCAAGCTATCAAAAAGAACAGAGAAAAACGGGCTCGGATATTTTAGGAAAAGATGACTTTCTAAAAATATTAATGGTCCAGCTCCAAAACCAGGATCCAATGAATCCGATGCAGGATAAAGATTTTATTGCCCAAATGGCCACTTTTTCAACATTAGAGCAGATAACGAATATGGGAAAGTCAATGGATAAATTTGTGAAGGTCCAGGAGCAGAGTCAATTAATTGCCTATAACCAATTTGTCGGCAAGGACATTACATGGCATAAAGTTTCTGAAGCAAAAGAACAGGGTGGAACTCCTGTAATTGAGGAAGGAAAAGGGAGAGTAGCATCCGTTCAGTTTAAGGATAATAATGTCCTATTTATCCTTGATGACGGAACGAAACTAGAACCGGGCAATATTTCGCAAATCAACGAAACATCAAAAGAAAATTCGATGGTTCAAGCGAGCATGATGATTGGAAAATCGGTTACATACTTAGCAGAAAAAGCAGAAAAAACAGGATTAGTAAAATCAGTTTCCTTTAAAGATGGGAAAACACTGTTTCAATTAGATGATGAAAAGACTACAATCACTGCTTCGCAAATAACAAAAATAGAATAATGAGAAGGTGATTGAATGGATAAAATGATGTTTCATCCGATTCAATCGAAAGCCGTTATAAGCCCGAAGGCCAAACCATTTAAGCCGGAATTGCAAAGCTCTCAAAAATTTGCCGCCCATCTACAAACGGCTCTTCAGCCCCAAGGTAAATTAGTAGTGAGTAAACACGCACAGGATCGCATGCACCAGAGAGGAATTCAGATTAATGAATCTCACTGGAAGCAAATTGCAGACAAAGTTCTCGAAGCTAGAAAAAAGGGTGTAAATGAATCACTCGTATTGCTTAAAGATGCGGCGCTCATTGTCAGCGCAAAAAACAATACAGTGATCACGGCAATGGATCGGGACGAAGCCCGAACACAAATATTTACGAATATTAATGGAACTATTATTTTAGATCAATAAATATTGGCTGGACCTGTTAAAGGAAGCCAAAGCTGCGGACTGACAGAAGCAGCTATATACGAAAGGAGCAATCATTTAATGCTACGTTCAATGTATTCAGGGATAAGTGGACTTAGAAACTTTCAAACAAAGCTTGATGTAATTGGCAACAACATCGCAAACGTAAATACTGCAGGATTTAAAAAGGGTCGTGTTACTTTTAAAGATGCAATGAGCCAAACTATTGCCGGAGCCAGTGCTTCAACTGAAAACCGTGGTGGTAAAAACTCGATGCAGGTTGGATTAGGGTCATCCTTGTCAACTATTGATACTATTCATACTGGATCCAGCTTGCAAACAACAAATCGACCACAAGATTTAGCAATTGAAGGCGATGGATACTTTGTAGTAAAACAAGGAAATGCAGAATTTTATACTCGTGCTGGGAATTTTTATCTTGATGATAATGGGACTCTAGTTAATGGTGATGGTTATAAAGTTCAAGCTTACCAAGTCAATGATGGAAAAGTGTCAAATACTTATGGGAATGTGACAATTAACGTGAATGCGTTATTACCTGCCACAACGACAAGTAAAATTGACATCGCAGGAAATTTAGATCCAAATACACTTAAGGATGAGGTTTTTACTCAACAAGTAAAGGTAGTAGATACAAAGGGAAAAGAACATACCATTGATGTAAAGTATAAAAAAGATACTGATCCTGACTCAGATCCAACTGTACCTCAAACTTGGAATGTATATTTTGGTAAGGATACAACGGGAACAGAAGATTTAGTAATAACATTCCCACTTGATCCTACCACACCCCCAACAATAACAGGTGATATTACCTTGTCTGATGGGACTACTATTTCAGGTACAGACTTAACACTATCTGTAGAGGAACTTACAAGTACAGCTGGTTCAGGCATATCTGTTATGGCAGCTCCAAATGGCTTTACAGCTGGAAAACTTGAAAGCTTCAGCATTGGTGCAATGGGAGAAATAAATGGTGTGTATTCAAATGGACAAATATCCACTCTTGGCCGCCTAGCCATTGCTAAATTTAGCAATACATCAGGCTTAAATAAAACTGGCGGGAACTTATTCCAAGAAACAATTAGCTCTGGACCAGCAAATGTCGGCGCAGCTGGTGAAGGCCGTGGCACAATCGCATCCGGAGCCCTAGAAATGTCAAACGTCGACCTTTCCGAAGAGTTCACAGAAATGATCACAGCCCAACGTGGTTTCCAAGCAAACACAAGAATTATCACAACTTCAGACGAAATTTTACAAGAGTTAGTTAACCTAAAACGATAGTTAAGGGAGGGACAGGGTCTTGAGGCTTAAAAGTCCTAAGGCCCTGAACATAACATTGATTAAAGTTAGTCGCCTAAATGGAAAACCATTTACACTAAATGCTGTGTTTATCGAAACGATAGAGTCTTTTCCCGATACAACAATTACGTTAACGAATGGCCGAAAGTATGTTGTGAAAGAATCGGAGGATACTGTATCGAAGCTTGTAAAGGAATTCTATCAATCTGTCAGCCTTTTGGGGCAACAGCAAATGGGAGAAAGAGAGAATGAAGAATAATAAGCTGGTCATGATCATGTTAATATTGCTTGTGGCTATTGCCTTAGTTGGAGCTGTCGCGATTATTATTGTTAAACAGCTTAATGATAATTCTGGTCCGAAAGAACCGTCAATTGATGAAGTATTAGAGGCATCTGTTGACGTTCCGCAAATTACAACTAACTTAGCAAGCAATGATTTTATCCGTATTTCATTTAAAATTCAAACAGATAGTAAAAAAGCAAAAGAGGAACTAGAAAAAAGAGATTTTCAAGTAAAGGACATCATTATCCAAGAATTATCTGAAATGGCAGCTGAAGATATTCAGGGTAAAGAGGGTCAGAAAAAGCTAAAAGAGGATTTAAAGGGAAAAATCAATACGATTTTGCAAAAAGGTGAAGTTGAACAGGTATATATTACTGAAAATCTCCTCCAATAGAACAACATTATTAAAATTTATAGTCAAAGGCTGGAGGTGAGGTTTCATGTCAGGTGAAGTTTTATCACAGAGTGAAATAGATGCGCTCCTTTCTGCATTATCAACAGGTGAAATGGATGCAGACGAGCTTAAAAAAGAGCAGACTGAGAAAAAAGTTAAGGTCTATGACTTTAAAAGGGCGCTGCGCTTTTCAAAGGATCAAATTAGAAGTTTAACTAGAATCCATGAAAATTTTGCACGGCTGTTAACTACTTTCTTCTCTGCACAATTAAGAACTTATGTCCAAATTACTGTCGCATCAGCCGATCAGATTCCATATGAAGAGTTTATTAGGTCCATCCCGAAAATGACGATATTAAATGTTTTTGAGGTGCCCCCTTTAGATGGAAGAATCCTGATGGAAGTCAATCCCAATATTGCTTACGCATTAATGGACAGAATGATGGGCGGCAAAGGCTCGAGTATAAATAAGGTTGATAATTTAACAGAAATTGAAACAAAAATTATGTCTACCACTTTTGAACGAGCATTTGAGAATTATATGGAAGCCTGGAGCACGATTGAAGAAATTGATCCTCAGCTAATGGATTTCGAGGTCAATCCTCAATTTCTGCAAATGGTGTCGCCGAATGAAACAGTTGTAGTGATCTCGTTAAATACGACAATTGGTGAAACGAGCGGAATGATGAATATTTGTATTCCACATGTCGTCCTTGAGCCAATTATCCCTAAGCTATCTGTACACTATTGGATGCAAACAGATAAAAAGGAGAGAGCTCCTGAAGAGTTAAACAGGCTTGAAAATCATATCCAACGTGCGGAAGTATCCGTTGTAGGAGAACTTGGCCATTCGGAAATCAGCATTCAGGATTTTCTTATGTTAGATATCGGTGATGTTATCGAGCTAAATAAACCAATTGATCAGCCTTTACTGATTAAAGTAGGGGATATACCTAAATTTCTCGGACAGCCAGGAAAAGTAAACAAAAAACTTGCAATTCAAGTATTAGACATTGTGAAAGGGGGAGGCGACGATGATGAGCGATGATATGCTTTCACAAGATGAAATAGATGCGCTATTACGCGGGGTAGATGACGATGATGAGTCTGATTTATTTGATGAAACTTTAAATGTAGAAGACTACCTATCTCCAATGGAGCAGGATGCTTTAGGAGAAATTGGGAACATTTCGTTTGGAAGCTCAGCAACAGCATTGTCAACCTTACTAAACCAAAAAGTAGAAATTACGACACCATCAGTAACGACCATACCGCCTAAAAAATTACATGATGAATTTCCGCATCCTTATGTTGCGATCCAGGTTAGTTATACGGAAGGATTTTCGGGAAGTAATTTATTAGTCATTAAACAAACAGATGCTGCGATTATTGCAGATTTAATGTTGGGTGGAAATGGACAAAACCCAGCCGATCTTTTGGGGGAAATTCAGCTAAGTGCTGTGCAGGAAGCGATGAACCAAATGATGGGTTCTGCGGCAACTTCAATGTCTACCATTTTTAGCAAAAGAGTAGATATTTCACCTCCTACCATTGATATTTTAGATATTCCACAGGGAGAGGGTACAAATCGCATTCCTGGAGAAGATATATTGGTTAAAATCTCCTTCCGTTTGAAAATTGGGGACTTAATTGATTCTAATATTATGCAGCTTTTGCCACTGCAATTTGCTAAAAGTTTAGTCAACGAATTGTTAAATCCGGGAGGAGAACCGGAGAATATTTCAGGTACAATGAAAGAAGTTGAGGATTCCGTCCCAATGTACCAAGATTCCGAGGTTACACTGGATAAACAGCCTGTAGACACATTCGCTCAGGAAAATAGTTTTTCTCAAAACCCGTATTCAGAAAGAGAAATGGTTCCGCCAAATGGGGGATGGCAGCAAGCTCCTCAAGGGCAGCATGTACAACAGGTACATCAAGCTTATCAGGCACATCCAGCATACTATCCGCCACCACAAGCAGCGAGCCATCAAAATGGTCCGCAGCATTTTGGTTCTGCGTTACCTGGCGGAGTACAGCCAACTGTTCAGCCTGCAGTTTTTTCAAGCTTTGAACCATATTCACTTCAAGAATCTGAATCGAAAAATTTAAACATGCTACTTGATATTCCACTGCAAGTAACCGTTGAACTAGGAAGAACAAAACGATCAGTGAAAGAAATCCTAGAGTTATCTGCTGGATCGATCATTGAATTAGATAAACTTGCAGGGGAACCCGTTGATATTCTAGTCAATAATCGCTTAATTGCTCAAGGAGAGGTAGTTGTGATTGACGAGAACTTCGGAGTACGTGTAACAGACATCATTAGTCAAAGTGACCGAATAAAAAAACTTAAATAAGCACGGGGGTTAACAGTAATGGCGCACAAAATTTTAATTGTAGATGATGCAGCTTTCATGAGAATGATGATTAAGGATATTCTTTCAAAAAATGGGTATGAAGTAGTCGGAGAAGCAGCAGATGGTGCTCAGGCAGTTGAAAAGTATAAAGAGTCTCAGCCAGATTTAGTAACAATGGATATTACAATGCCCGAAATGGATGGAATTACTGCTCTTAAAGAAATTAAAAAAATTAATCCGAATGCTAAGGTTATTATGTGTTCCGCGATGGGACAGCAGGCAATGGTTATTGATGCCATTCAGGCAGGGGCAAAGGATTTTATCGTAAAACCATTCCAGGCTGACCGTGTGATCGAGGCTATTTCCAAAACTTTAGGCTAATGAATATTTCATTTAGAGGGTGCAGTATATTGCTATATTTCAAGCGGACAATTTTTACGCTGTTTTTAATGAGCTTTGCTCTGCTAGGGATTCATGCACCAGCCTACGCAGAGCAAGTAAATAGTGTAAAAGATTGTATAGAACATCCAGATACATGCGATCAAGATCAGCTTCCTCAAAAACAGGATACAGCCAAGAATGAACAACCCGTTAAGGTTGGATTAAATCTTTTTGATTTTGTCAAAATGATTTTTGCCACTGTCTTTGTTGTAGGACTATTATATTTCATGCTTAAAATTATTAATAAGAAAAGTAAAATGTATAAAAGCTCCCAGCTTGTTGAGAATTTAGGCGGAACGGCATTAGGCACAAACCGTTCAGTACAATTAATAAAGGTTGGGAAGAGGGTCTTAATTGTTGGTGTAGGAGAAAATATACAGCTTTTGAAAGAAATCGAAGATCAAGAGGAGTATAATCAGCTTCTGACCGATTATAACGAAAAGATGGAACAGCTTGTACAACCAAGCGATATTGTGACAAGGGTACTTCAAAGAAGAAAAAGTGTACATCAAGATGAGAAACAAGGGAACCAATTTCAAAGCATACTCAAACAACAATTGGAAGATATCACAAAAGGAAGAAAGCAATTATATAAAGAAATGGAGAAGAAAGGGTCAGACGAGCGATGAATGAATTTATGGAGTTTTTTAACAATAGTTCGCCTGCCAATGTTTCAACATCTGTGAAGCTTATATTAATGCTTACAGTTTTATCATTGGCACCCAGCATTCTCATTTTAATGACTTGCTTTACAAGAATCATAATTGTTCTCTCCTTTGTCAGAACGGCGCTTGCCACTCAGCAAATGCCTCCTAATCAGGTACTAATCGGATTAGCTTTATTTCTTTCATTTTTTATCATGGCACCTACCTTTCAGCAAGTAAATGAAGAAGCACTTACACCATTATTTAATGAAGAAATTAATTTAGAACAAGCATACGAAAAAGCATCGATCCCATTTAAGGAATTTATGAGTGCCCATACGAGACAAAAGGATTTAGCCTTGTTCCTTGAATATTCGAAAGCAGAGCCACCTAAATCAATAGAGGACATTCCATTAACAGCTCTTGTCCCGGCATTTGCCATTAGTGAAATAAAAACAGCTTTCCAAATTGGATTTATGATTTTTATTCCATTTCTTGTAATTGACATGGTGGTTGCGAGTGTTCTTATGTCGATGGGAATGATGATGCTGCCTCCAGTGATGATTTCATTGCCATTTAAAATATTATTATTTGTTCTTGTGGATGGATGGTATCTTGTTGTTAAATCTCTTTTACAAAGCTTTTAAGCAGGTGAAAATAATAAATGACTCCTGAATCCGTAATAACAATTGCAGAACAAGGAATTATGACGGTTTTATTCATAAGTGGTCCATTGCTGGTGCTCGCGCTAGTTGTAGGGTTAATCGTCAGTATCTTTCAAGCAACAACACAAATTCAAGAACAGACACTAGCATTTATTCCAAAAATTGTTGCCGTATTAGCAGGACTCGTTTTCTTCGGTCCGTGGATGCTCAGCCATATGCTTTCATATGCTGGAGAAATATTTTCGAATTTAACTAGATTTGTAGGATGATCATATGGTGAATTTCTTACCGGCGTTCCCGGCCTTTTTACTTATTTTCGTAAGGGTAACATCTTTTTTTCTGATGATGCCCCTTTTTTCATATCGCTCTATACCAACAGTTGCAAAAATTGGCTTAGGCTTTTTCATGTCATTGATTATGGTGTTTACCATAGATACACCTGCGTTAGAAATAGACAATCATTATTTTTTATTAATTATCAAAGAAGCGCTTGTAGGGCTTTTAATTGGATTTATAGCGTATTTAATTTTATCGGCCATACAAATTGCCGGCGGTTTTATTGACTTTCAGATGGGATTTGCCATTGCAAACGTCATCGATCCCCAAACAGGTGCACAAAGCCCGCTTATGGGTCAATATTTATACACGATTGGACTCTTTTTCTTACTCACTGTCAATGGCCATCATCTATTATTAGATGGGGTATTTTATAGCTATCAGTTTATCCCTTTAGAACAGCCATGGATTTCATTTGGGAATGAAAACATGGCGGAATATGTAGTAAAAGCATTTAATTCTATGTTTATTATTGCCTTTCAAATGTCAATCCCAGTAGTAGGCAGTTTGTTTTTAGTAGATATTGCTTTGGGAATTGTTGCGCGGACAGTTCCCCAACTCAATGTATTTGTCGTGGGACTTCCATTGAAGATAGGTGTAAGCTTTATTGTTCTATTAACAGTAATGAGCATTATGCTGCTCGTAGTTTCCCAATTATTCGAAATGATGTTAAGCACGATGCGTGGCCTAATGGATATTATTGGGGGAACCTAACAGATGAAACGATTAATTGCCTTAGACCTGCAATACTTTGCAGGAGAAAAAACGGAAAAAGCAACACCGAAGAAAAGGCAGGATTCCAGGAAAAAGGGACAAGTAGCAAAGAGCCAGGATGTTAACACGGCCGTTGTCCTATTAGGTGTTTTTACATTCCTTCTATTTGCAGGGTCTTATTTAAAGGATATTGTTTTTTATATTATGACACATACTTTTAATCAGTTAATGCTCATGGAATTGACTGAAGCAAATATACAAATCCTATTTTTAGCCATCCTGAAGGAACTTGTGTTCTTATTAGGCCCGATCATGCTAGTTGCCATGCTTTCGGGAATTATCGCCAATTATGCCCAGGTAGGATTTTTATTTTCCACAGAAGCTATTCAGCCGAAACTAGAAAAGCTGGATCCAATTAAAGGTTTTAAACGGATTTTTTCAGTAAGAGCTATCGTTGAACTTTTAAAATCAATCTTAAAAATTGGCTTTGTAGGGATTATCACCTTTATGGTTTTATGGAACAGAATTGATGAAATCCTGATCCTATCACAAAAAACAGTAGGGGCCGCACTGGCAACGATTGGCAGCTTAACTGTGCAAATGGGTTTGTATGCCTCAGGTGCCCTGCTATTTCTATCAATATTAGATTTCTTATATCAGAAATATGATTTTGAAAAAAACATCCGAATGTCAAAGCAAGATATTAAAGACGAGTATAAAAATATTGAAGGGGATCCCCTTATCAAATCAAAAATAAAACAGAAACAACGGGAAATGGCAATGAGAAGAATGATGCAGGAGGTTCCGAATGCGGATGTCGTCATAACTAATCCAACTCATTTCGCCGTTGCTTTAAAATATGATGAGGCAAAACTCGATGCACCCTATGTTGTCGCAAAAGGGGTCGACTTTGTTGCTCAAAAGATAAAAATGATTGCTAAAGAAAAGGATATTATAACTGTTGAAAATCGGCCTCTAGCGAGAGCTTTATATAGCCAGGCGGAAATTGGAGATGCGATTCCTGAAGAATTTTTCAAAGCAGTCGCGGAAATTCTTGCCCATGTATATAGAATGAAAAAGAAAATTTAACCCATTTTGAGTTTGTGAGCTGTCTAGCTCCAGCGCCTACACCCCGACGTACAGGACGTA
>NZ_JBALOZ010000264.1:0-5799 GCF_036965125.1 Bacillus sp. JJ1503 | reverse complement strand
TTGTTCCGAAGGCGCTTGCGCTTTTCTATTAGGAGTGGAATTTTATGTCAGGAAGAGATTTATCCGTATTAGTAGCCGTCATTTTAATTGTAGCTATGCTTATTATCCCTTTTCCAACGTGGCTTCTAAGTATACTAATCTTAATTAATATTACATTGGCACTCATAGTCTTACTGACGACAATGAATATGAGTGAGCCGCTTCAATTTTCGATATTTCCATCATTATTGTTATTATTGACACTTTTCCGATTAGGATTAAATGTATCTACTACACGTTCGATCCTTTCAACAGGTGATGCAGGCGGAGTTGTCCATACTTTTGGTACGTTCGTTGTCGGTGGGAATCTTGTTGTCGGACTAGTTGTATTTTTAATTTTGGTCATTATTCAATTTATCGTTATTACAAAAGGAGCTGAGCGTGTTTCTGAGGTCGCTGCAAGATTTACCCTTGATGCGATGCCAGGGAAACAGATGAGTATTGATGCCGATTTAAATGCTGGTATGATTTCAGAGCAGGAAGCCCGTGCACGCCGTGAAAAGGTAAGTAGAGAAGCGGATTTTTATGGTTCAATGGATGGTGCAAGTAAATTCGTTAAAGGGGATGCAATTGCAGGAATCATTATCGTCTTAATCAACCTGATTTTTGGGATTGTGATCGGTGTAATGCAGCTAGGACTGTCGGTAGCTGATTCTGCCTCAAAATTTTCACTATTAACGGTAGGGGATGGCCTGGTTAGCCAAATTCCTGCACTTCTTATTTCGACTGCAACAGGTATTGTTGTTACAAGAGCAGCTTCGGATGGAAATCTTGGTAAAGATATTACAACTCAATTATTTGCATTTCCAAAAATGCTATATGTTACTGCGGGAACGATATTTTTATTAGGGCTGTTTACTCCAATTAGTGATTTGCTAACGATTCCAATTGCGGCGCTTCTTTGTTTTGGGGGATATATGATAAACCGTACACCTGAGCAAGGAAAGGGACAGCTGCTGGAAATCGATGAAGAACAAGAAGCCGGTGAAATGAAAAGTCCGGAAAGCGTTGTTAGNNGGATATGGGCTTATTCCGTTAGCCGATGCCAACCAAGGCGGAGATCTCCTTGATCGGATCGTTATGATAAGAAGGCAGCTAGCGATTGAATTAGGTTTAGTTATTCCAGTAGTACGAATACGAGATAATATTCAGCTGCAGCCCAATGAATATAGACTAAAAATCAAGGGAAATGAAATGGCTAGGGGCGAGCTGCTGCTTGATCATTATTTAGCGATGAGCCCTGGTATTGATGATGATTCAATTGAAGGCATTGATACGATTGAACCTTCCTTTGGACTGCCAGCTAAATGGATTACAGAGGATATGAAGGAACAGGCAGAAATATTTGGTTATACAGTAGTGGATCCTCCTTCTGTCGTTTCAACTCATATTACAGAAGTGATTAAGGGAAATGCGCATGAACTAATCGGACGACAAGAAACGAAACAATTGATAGATCACCTTAATGAGAGCTATCCAATTCTTGTTGAGGAAGTTACACCAAACCCACTATCAGTTGGAGAAGTGCAGAAAGTACTGGCAAAGCTGTTAAAAGAAAATGTATCCATTCGAAACTTGCCAATCATCTTCGAGACACTAGCTGATTTTGGAAAAGTAACTAGCGACACTGAATTACTTACAGAATATGTACGGCAAGCATTAGCAAGGCAAATCACAAATCAATTTTCTCAAGGATCTGAATCACTGAAAGTGGTAACACTTTCCGGGAAAGTGGAGAAACTAATTGCTGAAGGGATCCAACAAACGGAACATGGCAATTATTTATCGATGGATCCGACTGTTTCCCAATCCGTCTTAGAATCAATCGCTTCACAGGTAGAGCAATTGTCTTTAATGGAACAAACACCGATTGTATTATGTTCACCTGCAGTAAGAATGTATGTACGTCAATTAACAGAAAGATATTTCCCGCAAATTCCAATTCTTTCGTACAACGAACTTGAAGCAAATGTAGAAGTACAGAGTGTAGGGGTGGTGAATTTAGATTGAAGGTAAAAAAATTTATTGCTCCTTCCATGTCTGAAGCCATGAAGCATATCCGAGCAGAGCTTGGGAGTGATGCAGTTATTTTAAATTCGAGAGAGGTTCATTCTGGCGGTTTTCTAGGGCTTTTCAAAAAACGTAATATCGAAGTAATTGCAGCTACTGATCAACTGGGAGGTTCCCAACCGAAATCAATCACAAAAACAAAGTCTTCGGCCACTCCGGATTCGAATCGGAATTTTCAGATAGAGAACGTAATGAAAAATAATATTAATAGTGAAAATAATAAGCCTTCTGATGACATAATGAAAGAAATCAATGAATTAAAGTCACAGCTAAAGGCAATGTCTGTTTCGAATTCGGAATTAGGACCTGTCTACCCTGAACACTTAAAGCTGATGCAGAAATTATTAAAGGAACAGGACATTCATGAATCCATTCAGAACAAAATACTAACGTTACTTCTTGAAAAATGGTATGTAAATGGGGCAAATGCATCGATTAATGAGGTATATTCCTGGCTAGAAAGGTACATGGCTGACCAGCTTACTGAAATACCATTTGGAGGAATTTCCTTTAAGAAAAAGTATATTAATGTAGTCGGACCTACAGGTGTCGGAAAAACAACCACTCTGGCCAAGATTGCAGCTGAATGTGTGATAAATCATAAAAAGACAGTTGCCTTTATCACTACAGATACGTATCGTATTGCAGCGATTGACCAATTAAAAACATATGCAAAAATTTTAAATGTGCCAATGGAAGTTTGCTATACAATTGATGATTTTAAAAAGGCAGCAAATCAGTTCAATGATTATGATCTTGTTCTAATTGATACAGCAGGCAGAAATTTTAGAAACAAGCAGTATGTAGAAGATTTAAAACAGGTAATTGATTTTGATCATGACATGGAAACCTACCTAGTTCTCTCCCTTACTTCAAAACAAAGGGATATGGAAGATATATATAAACAGTTCTCTATTATAGAAATTGATAAATTTATTTTTACAAAAGCGGATGAAACCTCTAGCTACGGAGCGATGTATAATTTGATCACAAAATACAACAAGGGTGTTGCCTATATGACAAATGGTCAAAATGTTCCAGACGATATGATTGAAGTAAAACCAAGTACAATAGCAAAAACCATTATTGGGGTCGAATAAAATGAAAGACCAGGCAGAAGAATTACGATTACGATTAAGAGCAAATAAATTAAGGAAAAATCCTAGAACGTTAGCGGTTGTAAGCGGTAAGGGAGGAGTAGGTAAATCTAACTTTTCTCTCAACTTTGCAATATCCTTAACGAAGAAGGGATTCGCCGTACTACTTTTCGATATGGATTTAGGCATGGGTAATCTCGATATATTGATGGGAACGTCATCAGAGTATTCAATCGTTGATTATTTTGAAGGGCGAGTTTCATTAAAGCAAGCGATAATGCATGGTCCTGAGGGGCTAAAATATATTGCAGGTGGTTCTGGACTTTCCCACATCGTACATTTAGATGAAAACAGGGTAGAACATTTTACACAAGAGCTCACTGTTTTATTTGGTGAATATGACTATGTCATTTTTGATATGGGTGCTGGTATTACAAATGAATCAATTAAATTTATCCTTTCAGCTCAAGAGATTGTGTGTATCACAACCTCAGAACCTACAGCGATTACAGATGCCTATTCGATGCTGAAACACATTCATTTAGTTGATTCTTCAATCCCCTACTATATTGTCATTAATCGAGTCGAGAGTGAAAAGGAAGGGCAAATTACCTATAACCGTATTTCTAAAGTATTGCAGAATTTTCTTGGGAGGGAATCCTTCTATCTTGGAATGCTCCCGGATGACCGAGCGATCCAGCAAGCTGTTAGAAGGCAAACCCCTTTTATTCTAAATAATGAAAAGTCTCCAGCTTCAAAGTCAATTATTGAAATTGCTGAACGGTATAAAGACAGGCATTTTCAAGACAAACAGTCAGTAAATGGCTTTCCATTTATAACAAAACTAAAGCGATTTCTCTTCGAAAGGTAGGCGTCCTCATTGAGAAAAATTAATGTACTAGTTGTAGATGATTCGGCCTTTATGAGGAAGCTAATTTCTGATTTTCTTAAAGCAGACCCCCGAATAGAAGTAATTGGAACGGCGAGAAATGGTGAAGATGGACTAAAAAAGGTAAGAGAATTGAATCCAGATGTTGTCACACTGGATGTTGAAATGCCCTTATTAAATGGACTGGATGCTCTTAAACAAATTATGATTGAACATCCAGTTCCAGTTATTATGCTTTCTAGTACGACAAAAGAAGGTGCAGAAAACACGTTAACAGCTATACAAAATGGCGCTTTTGATTTTATTGCTAAGCCTTCAGGTGCGATATCTCTCGATTTACATAAAATTAAAGAAGAATTAGTTCAAAAAGTCATCTTAGCAAGCAAAGTAAGCAGGAAACATTTGATAAATTTAGCATCTAATAGAAATTTATCTATAAAACATGAAGAAAGATATAGTAAAATAGAACTAAGTGAAACCAGTAATAATATTAGGAATACCTATACAAAAAAAATAATTTGTATTGGAACATCTACAGGTGGCCCGAGAGCTCTGCAAAAGGTCTTAACCAGAATTCCGTCTACTATTGATGCTGGCATCCTTATCGTTCAGCACATGCCCGCTGGATTTACGAAATCATTAGCAAACAGATTGGATTCACTTTGTGGAATATCTGTAAAAGAAGCAATCGATGGTGAAATTGTTCAAAAGGGAACTGCCTATATAGCTCCGGGCGGTTTTCATCTAAAAGTAAAGCAATCGGGCAATAATTTGCTTACATGCTTGGAAAAATCAGATTTAAGAAATGGCCACAGACCTGCAGTGGATGTCCTCTTTGAATCAGTAAGCGAAATTAAGGATTACAAGAAGGTAGCTGTCATCATGACTGGAATGGGGTCAGATGGATCACATGGACTTATTACTCTTAAAAATTCCGGTAAAGTAACTGCCATCGCTGAATCACAAGAAACGTCAATCGTTTTTGGAATGCCAAAAGCTGCTATTGCTACAAGATTAATAGATGAAATTCAAGATGTGGATAAAATTGCAGATTCAATTTTGAAATATGTTTAATGCGGAGGGCTGAGGGCTCATGGATATGAACCAATATTTAGAAGTCTTTATTGAGGAAAGTAAAGAGCATTTGCAGGCTTGTAATGAACAGCTGCTAGAGCTTGAAAAGAACCCAGAGAATATTTCGATTGTTAATGAAATTTTCCGCTCGGCACATACGTTAAAGGGAATGTCAGCAACGATGGGATATGAAGACTTGGCAAAATTAACCCATCAAATGGAAAATGTTCTCGACGCCATTCGAAATCATAAGCTTACATTTAATCCTGAGATACTTGATGTCATTTTCCTTGCTGTTGATGACCTTGAAGCAATGGTCCAATCAATTGCAGAAGGCGGAGACGGAAAAAGAGACGTAGCAGAAGTAGTAGAAAAATTATTAATGATAGAAAAGGGAGAAAGCGTAACCCAAATAGCAAAATCCGAGGTGGCAGCTGCTGTTGCAGAGCATAAACCAACAGTTAAAAGTGTTTATGATGAGTTTGAACTGACTGTTATGCAGCAATCAAAGGAACAGGGCTTTGAAACTTTTGAAGTAACGGTTTCATTGAGAGAAGATTGTTTACTGAAAGCAGCAAGAGTGTTTATGGTTTTTGAAATTCTTGAAAAAATCGGTGAAGTGATTAAGGC
>NZ_JBALOZ010000263.1:9538-14622 GCF_036965125.1 Bacillus sp. JJ1503 | reverse complement strand
AAATAAACGAATATTAAAAATAATCTAATTTATCTGCTATAATAAAATATAAAAATCAAATTGGAGATTTTAAGATAGTTATAGAGGAGGGGACAATTTGTTTGATTTTCAAAAAATAAAAAGTGAATTTCTTTGGTTTCAGGAGTTAGATTCTTTTCAAAATTTCAAAGAGAAATTAGAACCATCATCTAAATTACCGGAAATTTGCTTTTTAGGTATTCAAACACTGGATACAGTTGAGTTTATTCGATTGAACAAAGAACAAAACAAATTTACCTCCTTAGAGAAAAGGATAGGCTCGATTGTTGATGTTGAATTACTGCCCCAATGGATTGAAAAAAGTGAATTTTTTGAGGTCACTGTTCTTAGGATTAATGGTAAAGTCTCTGGATGGATGGAGACAACAGCTTTACTTTCTACTATTTATGTCCAGGAGCGGGAAAAAAATAGACTTCAACAAATTGAAATTGAAGAAAAAAACTTAGATCTAAAATCAATTTTTGAAACCACATATGATGAAATTTTTGTAGCGGATAGCAATGGTATTACATTGAGAGTTAGTTCAGCACTTGAGAAGATATTAGGAATCAAGCGTGAAAATATTATAGGAAAATCGGTTTATGAGCTTGAAAAAGAGAGGATATTTTCCCCTTCCGTGACTAGAATTGTACTTGAAAGTAAGGAGAAGGTCTCGGTTGTACAAAAAACGAATAATGGAAGAATTCTTCTGGCAACAGGGATACCGATAAAGGACAAGGATGGACGTATTTTGCGTGTTGTTAGCGGTTCAAGAGATATTACAGAGATAGAGAGACTTCAAAAAGAGCTGGCTGAAACCCGGTCCCTAATTAAGTGGTATAAGAAACAATTAGATGAAGTAACTCCAATTACTACAGAAAAAATAATATACCAAAGTCCCAAAATGGAGAAATTAATGGAACAAGCAAAAAGAGTAGCTGAAGTAGACTCTATAGTGCTCATCACTGGGGAATCAGGTGTTGGAAAGGAAGGCTTAGCGGAATTTATACATCTTAATAGCAGCAGGTCGGACAAACCGTTTGTAAAAATTAATTGTGGCAGCATATCTGAATCATTAATTGAATCTGAACTGTTTGGATATGAAAGAGGAGCATTCACTGGAGCTTCTAAAGATGGAAAAATAGGTCTAATTGAGGCATCTCATCAGGGCACCTTATTCTTAGACGAAATAGGAGAGCTTCCTTTGAATTTTCAAGTAAAGCTTCTTCGAGTTCTTCAAGAAAGAGAAATTACTCGAGTTGGAAGTACGGTAGCAATAAAAGTTGACATTAGAATCATTGCAGCAACAAATAGGGATTTGATTAAGGAAATTGAAAAAGGAACTTTTCGGGAAGACCTATATTATCGATTGAATATTATTCCAATGCATCTCCCTCCATTAAGGGAACGAAAAGAAGATATTGTCCCCTTAATACATTACTTTCAAGGAGTGTATAATGCCCGATATCATCTAAATAAACAATTTTCAAATCAAGTTATTCATAGGTTACTTTCTAATCCGTGGAATGGAAACATTCGAGAATTAAAAAATACAATTGAAAGACTTATCGTTTTATCAGATGGTCAGTTGATAAAAACAGAGGATTTACCATTTACTTTGAGTCCAGACGATAATGTTAGCGCAGATCATGCTATTGAGGTAAGAGAACTATTACCACTTAAAACAGCAAAGGCGTTATTAGAAAAAAAAATGATGGAACTAGCTACTCAAAAATACTCCACCACTAGTGAAATTGCGAAAGTATTAGAAGTAAATCAATCCACTATTAGTAGGATTGTTAAGAAAGTTCAATGCAAAAATGCATAATGTTTATGCAAAAAAACATATTACAAAGGCGGCCTAAATTTACGGAATATTTAAAATATAATAAAATCATTATGCGTTTTTGCATAAATATATTTAGAAAAAAGCAAGAGATCCCTCAATCTCTTGCTTTTATTTTTGGCACAGTACTTGCAAGTATTATTAGCAAACGTCATAAACAGGGAGCTGATTTTAATCATTGCTAGCGAATTATAAAGTTGGAGTTGTTCAAATGTCATGCGTATTAGGTGATAAAGCTGCAAATATGGAGAAAGTCATGCTCTATATTAAACAAGCAATTGATCAAGGGGCAAAGCTCATTGTACTTCCTGAGCTATTCTCTACAGGTTACTGTGTTGAGGACTTAGATATAAAACTAGCTGAAACTTTAAATGGCGAGACTATTAGTAAATTACTTAATGTATCACAAGAGAACGATATTTATATTGCAGGAGCAATTATCGAAAAAGGCAATGAGCATGGAATGCTATTTGATACTGCATTTCTTGTTGGTCCAGAAGGATTAGTTGGTCATCATAGGAAGATACACCTTTGGAACGGAGAAAAGGACCGATTTTTAAAAGGGGATGATTACTCAGTATTTCAAACAAAGTTAGGATCAATAGGGCTACAAGTTTGTTATGAAATAGGTTTTCCTGAAGGGGCTCGAATTCAAGCCCTTAAAGGAGCAGATCTAGTACTTTATCCATCTGCGTTTGGGTTACCTAGATTATATGCTTGGGAGATTGCTTCTCGTGCACGAGCTTTGGAAAATGGAATTTTTATTATTGCAGCTAATCGTGCGGGAAGGGATAAAAATGTTGTGTTTGCTGCACATTCAAAAATTATTTCTCCTAATGGTTCTGTTGTTGTTACCGCAGGAGAAGAGGAAGGAATTATTGTTGGAGAAGTTAATTTAGACTATGTAGCTCAACAAAGAAAAGAAATTCCTTATCTTGATGACATAGAACAAATCAAAATTCTAAATCACCTAACAGATTGTTTATCATACCGAATTTAAGGGAGGGAAAGATAGTGAAAAGTACACGTAAAATGAGCGCCTTTATTATGAGTATAACGATGATTTTAGTTTTGTTTATCAGTGCATGCAGCTCTTCTAATACGAGTTCCAATGCCGGAAAAGGCAACTCCACTCTTGAAGCCATTAAAAAGAATGGGAAGGTTACTGTAGGAACCGAAGCTGCATTTGAACCATTTGAATTTATAGAGAATGGAAAAATAGTAGGCTATGGATCTGACATTCTGGCTGTTATTGTAAAAGATTTAAATGTTGAACTGGAGCAACTGGATCTTCCTTGGCAGGGAATTCTCCCAGGGCTTGATGCAAAAAAATTCGATTTTGTGGCAACTTCAGTTTCTATTACGCCGGAACGTGCTGAAAAGTATGACCTAACCGTACCGATTGCAGATGGTACATTAGCAGTCCTAAAAAGAAAAGGGGATTCCTCGATACAAAAGCCTGAAGATATTGCAGGGAGGGTAGTTGGTACACAATTAGGATCCGGACAATTAAAAGGATTACAGGCATATAATGAGGAGTTGAAAAGTAAAGGAGAAGGTGTAAAGGAAATTAAAGAATATGTTGGGTACCCTGAAGCCTATCAGGAACTAGCGACAGGTAGAATTGATGCCGTTATTAATACAAAGGCGAATTTATCGACAATATTGAAAAAGAATCCAGATACTTATGAAATGGTTGATACATTTGGTGAACCGATGTGGCTATCTTGGGCTGTTAGAAAAGGAGACAAAGAACTTCTTGAATATCTAAATAGTAAAATTTTAGAGTTGCGTGATAATGGACAATTAGAAGAAATGCAAATGACATGGTTTGGATTTACGATGGAAATTCCAGATTCCGGCTACCTGCCAGAATAAAGGGTAGGGAGAGGAGCGTATGGATATTAAATTTGATTTAATTATCAATAGTTTACCGGTTTTGTTAAAGGGAGCCATGATTACCCTCCAGATGTCAATATTAGCCATAATCACTGGAACATTATGTGGATTATTACTAGCCATTTTCTTGCTCAGTAATAACAAGTTTTTAGAAGTTCCTACGCGAATATTTATTAATTTAATGAGAGGTATTCCTTTCTTAATTCAGATTTTTATTGTGTATTACAGTTTTTCAAGCTTTGGTATAGAGATCCCAGCATTTGCAAGTGGAGTATTGGCAATGGCCCTCAATACAGCTGCCTTCCAAGCTGAAATAATAAGGGCAGGTATTGAATCTATTCCAAAGGGGCAAAGCGAAGCAGCTGTCGCCTTAGGTATTTCCAAACGGCAATCGATGTTGCGAATTATTATTCCACAAATGTTTGTGAAGATCCTCCCTTCTATTACAAATGAGCTAATTACTTTATTGAAAAACTCATCACTTGTTTCTGTAATAGCTGTAGTTGACCTAACTCGTGTTGGGCAGCAGATAGTTAGCACAAGCAACAGTCCGGCAGAAATTTATATTGCTGTAGCATTATTATATTTCCTAATGAATCTAGCAATTTCACAAGGAGCAAGATTTATAGAGAGAAGAACGGCCATCTATCGCTAGGGAGGTTGAAAAATGTTTTTCGATGTAACGATGGTAACCCGTTATGGCGTAGTCATGTTAGAAGGGTTTCTAACTACTTTATATATTTGCTTCATAGGACTTCTGCTTGGTTTAGTGTTAGGAGCCGTTGTTTGCTGGATTAAAATGAGGTTTTCTAAATGGGGTTCGGGTTTAGCTAATGTCTATATTGAATTTTTCCGAGGAACCCCCTTTTTAATCCAGCTTTTTCTTTTATATTATGTCGGTCCGGTATTTGGTATCGACCTAAGTGCAACGGTAGCAGGGATACTAGGGCTGAGTCTTTACGGTGGGGCATACTTTGCAGAGATTTTTCGATCTGGGATACAGTCAATTCCTAAAGGACAAATTGAGGCAGCTCGTGCATTAGGAATAGGAGAGAAAGCCATTTTGGCAAGAATTGTGATTCCGCAGATGTTAGGACTCATTATTGCTCCTTTAACTACTCAAATCATAACATTAGTTAAAGAATCGGCTATTCTTTCAGTTATTACTGTTCAAGAGTTAACGTTTGTTGGCCAGCGTGCGATTAGCGAAACATATAATTACGTTGAAGTTTATACGATGGTCGCACTATTATATTGGGCACTGGTCACCACCTTATCCGGACTATTTAAGAGATGGGAGAGATATTCGACTGAATATATG
>NZ_JBALOZ010000263.1:0-9460 GCF_036965125.1 Bacillus sp. JJ1503 | reverse complement strand
AATAAAAAAACAGGATATGAATATTAAAACTTTGTCCTGATGAAAGAAGGGAGAAAAATGACTGAAACATTAACGAAAACAGAAGCAATTATAGTAAAAGGATTAAAGAAATCTTTTGGTCACCAAGAAATATTATCATGTATTGACTTAAATATTAAACACGGTGAAGTTGTTTGTATTATTGGACCTAGTGGTTCTGGGAAAAGTACGCTGTTACGCTGCCTAAACCTATTAGAGAGTCCAACAGGAGGAAATATATCTATAGATGGTGATGATATTTTTCCGCAAAAAGACACTTCTAGGAAAAATGAAATGAACCTGCGCCAAATTCGCTCTAAAGTTGGAATGGTCTTTCAACAGTTCAATCTTTGGCCACATAAAACCGTCATAAATAATTTAATTGAGGCCCCTTTGCTTGTTCACAAAAAGGATAAAAAACAGGCAGTGGAATTTGCAGAAAAACTATTGAAGAAGGTTGGATTAACGGAAAAGCGTGATGCATACCCTTCTAGTTTATCAGGAGGACAACAGCAGAGGGTTGCTATAGCAAGAGCACTTGCGATGGAGCCTAAAATAATGTTATTTGATGAACCGACATCCGCACTTGATCCCGAGTTGGTAGGAGAAGTTTTAAAAGTCATGAAGGATTTGGCCTCCGAAGGTATGACGATGATTGTGGTAACCCATGAAATGGGTTTCGCTCGTGATGTAGCTGATAGGATTATCTTCATGGATCAAGGCATTGTAGTGGAGGAAGGGCCGCCAGCAGAAATTTTTTCACATCCAAAAAGTGAAAGATTACGCCAATTTTTGACTAGCGTGCTTGGAAATAAATAATAACTTTAGTGATTATGAGGAGGAGATATTATGTACGAACCAAATAAACAATATGTTAAACAAAAATTGAATTTACCATTCACAGGAATTTGTTCCTTTGGTAAGTATCCGATTTGTACAAATCTAGATGAACTGGATGCAGATATTGCTATTATTGGAGTTCCGTATGATATGGGAACCCAATGGCGTTCTGGTACTCGCTTTGGCCCGCGCAGTATTAGGGAAGGGTCTACCCTTTATAGCTTTGGATTAGAAGGTTCCTACGATCCGGAACGAGATACTATGTTTTTAGCACCACCATTAAAAATTGTCGACTGTGGAGATGTTGATATTGTTCATGGCGATCTTAAACAAAGCTTCGAAAATATTGAACTAGCAATAAGGAAAATAGTATCAAAAGGGGCATTCCCTGTTGTATTAGGTGGAGATCATTCCATTACAATTCCAGTGGCAGAGGCCTTAGATTCACTAGGACCTTTATGCGCCATTCAAATAGATGCTCACTTGGATTGGGCAGACGAGCGATCAGGACAACGTTATGGTCATGGAAGTCCAATGAGACGCATGGCTGAAATGGATCATATTAATGAAATGGCTCAGCTCGGCATTCGTGGAATTGGAAGCAGTAAAAAAGGAGATTTTGATGATGCTAGGGCTTACGGAAGTGTGATTTTGAGTCCGAAAGAATTAAGAAAAATAGGGATTGAAGGTGTATTAAGCCGTATTCCAAAAGGTGGTCGCTATTTCCTTACAATGGATATAGATGGCCTGGATCCATCACTTTGTCCAGGAACAGGTACCCCATCTCCGGGGGGCTTTTATTATGATGAAGTAAACGAATTATTAGAGGCCATTACAAATCACGGAGATGTAGTAGCATTTGATCTTGTTGAAGTAGCTCCTTCCTATGATCCTACAGGAATGACAGGCCAAACAGCAGCACGGATAATTCTCGATCTATTGGGATTCATCACAAAAAAATGGGAAACAAAAAAGAGCACTGTAGTAGAGAGTGAAACAGTTGATGCATGAAAGTGAGGGAAATGAATTGGAAAAAAGAGAATTTTTAATTCCAGGTGGAACAGGTTATTCATTTAAATTAAATAAAGGACAATATTTGAAAGTTATAGACGTAGAAGGGAAGCAAGTCGCTGACTTCATTGCAATAAGTGTAGATAAAAGGGATGAGTACTTATCTACTGCACATACTCGTACAATGAATGGACGGCTCTTCGTTACGAAGGGTGATAAGTTGTTTAGTAACTATCGCAATGCCCTTTTAGAAATGGTAGAAGATACTATAGGCGTGCATGATACTCTTTATCCTTGTTGTGATCCACAACGGTATAAACTGGATTTTAATGTTGAAAATCATAGAAATTGCCGGGATAATTTTGCAGAGGCTCTTAAAGAATACGAGATTGATTATGGATTTATACCAGACCCACTTAATTTATTCCAAAACTCTCCAATCAATCACGATGGCACCTTTGCTGCTATCGTTGAACCAGAATCACAACCTGGAGACTATGTTGTATTTAAAGCATTTTCAGACCTGATTATTGGAATCTCTGCTTGTCCACAGGATATGGTACCAACCAATGGATATAATATTACAGATATTAAGGCGGAAATTTTCAATAAATGGTAAAGAGTAAATTTAAATCCACTCTATTTGAAAAATAGTAGACATAGGGAAAAAGGAATCACGTACAGGAGTATCGTGATTCTTTTCTCTTTCCTAACCTGAAATTTAATCTTAGCAGTTTCATATAATCCTTATTAATAATTGTTCAAATAACCTTTACTTCCAAGTCTTCGCCACACATATAGCCATTGCGAACGAAATAGAGTTAGATAGGGAATAAACTCCTGTTGTTTTATTAATAATAATGTATCTGATATTTAACTTGAATTTTCTGATAATATTTATTATTCTAAATATTATATATGTCGACGGACGACAGCTGTTAGATAGGGAGCCTGAAGCCAGCTAAAAAGACTCAAGAATAGTTCAGAAATCAGCAATACGTTAATAATGGCAATTTCTGTTTAATCATTAATGATCATGTTCAAAAAAATCTATAAAAAGGACTCCCAATTAAGGAGGTGCTAGTAAAAGAAATTTTTTTTGTAAGAAAGACAATAAATCTATTAAATTCAAGGAGGATTATTCATGAAAGGTTTTAAGAAATACCTTTTAACAGCTATTTCAATTGCTTTATTAATCTTTTTATCAGCATGTGGTAATAAAGAAACAGCTAATAACTCAGCAAATAGCGGTGACGGCAATGAAGTTCAGAACTTAACAATAAAACTTGCCCATGAGGTTGCAGAAAATACTTCTCAACATAAAGGTTCTCTTGCATTTAAAGAATATATAGAAAAAGCTTCCGATGGAAAAATCAAAGTTCAAGTGTATCCGAATGGACAACTTTTCGGAGATAAAGATGTTTTTCAAAATATCGTTGCAAATAATGTTCAATTTACGCAAATAGATATGGCGAAATTGGTTGGTGATGACCCACGTTTTAATATTCCATCATTACCATTTTTATTTAAAGGGGATGATGAGGCCGTTAAATTCTGGGAAGGCGAGAAGGGTAAGGAAATTCTATCAAGCCTTGAGAAAGATGGACTTTATGGTCTTGCAATGTGGCCGAATGGACCGAAGCATCTTACAAACAACATTAGACCTATTAAGTCACCAGAAGATTTAAAAGGCATAAAATTCCGCACTCAAGGTGGTCAAGTATTAGAAAAGGTATTTTCAACAGTCGGGGCTGGCTCCGTATCGATGCCATTCACTGAACTTTATACTGCCCTACAACAAGGGACAGTTGATGGTCAAACAAATACATTTGTAAACATTGAATCAAAAAAGTTTGACGAGGTTCAGAAGTATTTAACTATTACAGGAGAAGCACGGGTAGACTTAGCGTTTTTTGTAAACAAAGAATTTATGGATAGTTTGAATGAACCGACACGAAAGATTATTGAAGACGGTGTAAAAGCGTCTACAGAGGCAGCAATAAAAGCTGCTAAAGAAATGAATAAGGAAGCCCTAGAGAAAATCAAAGATAGAGGAAATATGGAAATAACGGAACTATCCGATGAAGATCTACAAGCATTCCATGATGTTTGGGCTCCTGTTTATGATGCATTTTCTGATGTAATAGGTCAAGAGTATATTGAAGCTGCTAGACAAGCCAACAATTAATTGATGAACAAGATTGTGGAATTCTTTCCATAATCTTGTTTCATATTTCTTTTATTTGGAAAGGAGGCTATTTAATGAAAAAGGTATTTCAGATTTTTGAGAAAGTGGAGGAAAGAATAGCTGTAATTCTATTTATTCTTGGGTCTATTATTTGTATCTATGGTATTTTTATGCGTTATGTCCTTAATGCTCCGGTTACTTGGTCAACTGAAATTTTTGAAACACTAATGGTTGCCTCTATTTTTATTGGTTTTGGAATGGCGCTAAAGGATGAACGTCATATAGTAGTAGACTTAGTCTATGATAGGATGTCTCCAATTAATAAAAAGGTGATGAATATAATTAGTAACTTACTTGGATCAGGGTTTAGTGTTTATCTAACAATCATGGGCATTAAAATGGTGAATGTTGCTCAAAGTCAGGGGAGGGTAAGTATTGATGTTGGGATTCCGATTTGGATTACTTACTTAATTATGCCAATCGGAATGGCGCTGCTTTCATTGTATTTCCTATTAAGAACTGTCAAAGCAATTCGTACCCCAGCTCATAAGGAATTATATGACAAAGAAGATAGTGTTAAAAATGCAATTTAGTAGAATGGGGGTCCGTTATGAATCCAACAGTGGTATTACTTATTTCATTTTTTGTTCTATGTTTGATTAGAGTTCCTATTGCTGTCAGTCTTGGATTATCGAGTATTTTTGCATTATTTTTAATAGATTTCACTATGTATCCAGTTATAGAAAAAATGTTCCTATCCGTTAATTCTTCAGCTTTAATGGCAATTCCTGGATTTGTTTTTGCAGGTATTATAATGGCCAGGGGCGGCATTTCTTTCTATTTAATAGAAGCACTAAAATCATGGGTTGGTCACTTTAAAGGAGGACTTGCACTTGCAACAATCCTAGCTTGTATGATTTTTGCTGCTATTTCTGGTTCTAGCCCAGCGACAGCAGCAGCTATTGGCACGGTCATGATTCCGGCAATGGTTGAAGCAGGTTATAGCAAACGGTATGCAATGGGACTTGTTGCAGCCGCAGGAACCCTTGGGATATTATTACCACCTTCTATCCCACTAATTATTTATGGAGTTGTTTCCGAACAATCAATTGGAGACCTCTTCACTGCTGGTATTTTACCAGGTATACTCTTAGGCTGTCTTTTAATGATTTCAGCTATTATTAATGCGCGAATAAAAAATTACGGTACAATGCCAAAAGCCAGTATGTCAGAGAGAATTAAAAAATCCCGAAAAGCTTTATGGGGATTTATTTTGCCAGTTTTAATTTTAGGTGGTATTTATACAGGTATAATGACTCCTACGGAAGCTTCGTTTGTTGCGGCTCTTTATGCAATCATTATTTCTGTGTTTGTATACAAGGAAATGAAACTTGAATTATTTTATAACGTCACGAAAGAATCAATTAATATCACTGCTATGATTTTCCTAATCATAGCATCAGCAAATATATTCGGAATGTTCTTAACAACTGAACAAATTCCTCAAACGGTGGCTCATTGGATTGAATCAAGTTCTACAAATGTATGGGTATTTTTAATAGGTGTCAATTTAATGTTCTTTGTATTGGGAATGTTTCTAGATGCTGTTTCTATCATTCTCATTACTTTGCCGATTTTATTACCAATATTAATCATGTTTGACTTAAATTTAATTCACTTCGCAATTATTATGACAATAAACATGGAGCTTGCGATGATTACGCCGCCTGTCGGGTTGAATCTGTTTGTGGTAAGTGGGATAACAAGGGAAAAGGTAGGAAATGTTGTACGCGGTGTTGTCCCATTCTATGCAATATTGATAATAGGTCTGGTTGCTGTCATAATTTTCCCTCAGATTTCACTATTGTTGGTTAAGTAGTATAAAAATTTATTAGGAGTGAATCTAATTGAAAACAAAAGAGGATTTATTAACCTATGATATTACGAAAATTTCTAACTTGATTAAGGAGAAAAAAGTGACTCCAGTAGAAGTTACTTTACAGCTGCTAGATCGAATTGCAGATGTTGATCAGGTAATCAACTCTTTTATTACAGTCGATCGAGAGGATGCAATTAGACAAGCGATACAAGCTGAGCAGGAAATAGAAGCAGGTATATACAGAGGTCCGCTTCACGGAGTTTCTATAGGGCTAAAAGATTTAATTTATACAAATAACATGAGAACTACAATGGGATCTGAAATATATCAAGACTATATTCCAGAATACAATGCCACCGTTGTTGAAAAATTGAAACAAGCTGGAGCTATTATCATTGGAAAATTAAATACACATCAATTTGCATATGGTCCTACTGGTGATCGCTCTTTTTTTGGCCCAGTAAAAAATCCTTATGATACACAAAGGATAACTGGAGGATCAAGTAGTGGGTCTGGAGCGAGTGTATCTGCATGTTTAGGCTTTGGATCTTTGGGAACCGATACAGGTGGATCTATAAGAGTACCAGCTTCCTTTTGCGGAGTTGTTGGAATAAAACCAACATATGGGAGAATTAGCAAATATGGAGTTTATCCTCTTTCTTGGACACTTGATCATGTTGGTCCATTAACTCGAACTGTAACAGATAATGCAATTTTTCTAAATTCTATTGCAGGGTATGATCCTAATGATCCTAGTTCAATCCAGCGCGATACTGAAGACTTTTCCCGATTTATAGGAAAAGGAATTGAAGGCATGAAAATAGGGCTACCTTCAACATACTATTTCGATGATTTGAACGGAGAGGTAAGGAACATTATTGAAAAATCCATTGAGGAATTACGTGATCTTGGGGTGACTATTAAAACTGTTGATTTACCAAACATTGAAAAGTTTGCGGAAGCCCATAAGGCCATTTTAAGAAGCGAGGCATATGCAGTTCATGAAAAAAATTTGATGGATTATCCAAATCAATGGGATGACGAGGTAAAAGAGCGTCTATTAACAGCACTTGATACAAAAGGGTATGAATATGCACAAGCTTTGCAAACTCGTCAACTTGCTAAAGATGAGTTTAACAAGGCTTTAGAGGAAGTCGATGTACTGCTCACTCCTACCTTGCCGATATTACCACCGAAAATTAATGAACGTCATGTCGATCTAGAAAAATATGAAGGACAACACATACGTTGGTCGATTATAAAGTTAACCGCACCTACAAACTTTAATGGCTTTCCAAGTTTGTCCTTACCATGTGGATTTTCTTCTGATGGAATGCCAATCGGTGTACAGTTTATTGGTCGGGAATTTGACGAAGCAACATTATATCGCTTTGGCTATATCTTAGAACAAAAGCTTTCTATTAATACATCGAAATTTACCATTGATAAATAATAGAAGGGCCAGACTTTTGTTTTGTGAGGATGTTCAATGGATGAAAAACAACCGAAATTTCGTATGTCTTTTAACAATGTTAAATTGAGGTGTTTTCACCTCTTTTTTCATAAGGGGAAATAAACATTTCTTCACTATATTCCCTTGTTTATTTATTTATTTATGGAAGAGGAAGAAAGTTTTCAAACTCTACTCCTGTTAGTCAGCAGAATTCTCTAAAATACTTTTTTTGGAAGAGAAGTCTGGAATTCCTAATGATTTGGTAACGAATAATGCTTTAAAACCTTAAATAAGAGACCAGGTACTTAAAGAAGTCCTGTTTTAATGAAAAGTGACCAATCTTTGAAGTGAACCCAAAAAGTTAGACACGAATATTAGGCAGCCTCTTGGGCATGAGTTCGGTATTGTACGGGACTCATGCCCTTTAGTTTTGCCTTAATTCGTTTGTGATTATAGTAGTAAATGTAATTTTCTAATTCTAGTTTAAAATGCTCCATACTCTCGAATTCTTTGAGATATAGTAATTCAGACTTTAATAAGCCAAAGAAATTCTCTATGACTGCGTTATCTAAACAATTCCCCTTACGGGACATACTTTGGACGATTCCACGTTCTTTTAATGCGTGTCGATATTGCTTCATTTGATAATGCCAGCCTTGAATTGTTTCGTTGTCCTCATCAGCTGTTTTTAAATCTTGGATATCACTCAAAGGATTCTGCTACAGCTTATTATTTTGATTGCCCAGGAATAAAACTTCGCAGCGAATTTAGTCGCCGGTTGATGGGAGAGAATTATATGATGAGTATTACATAAGAAAGGGAGGAGTGAACGTGTATTATGTATATTATGTGACGAGTTTGATTTTGATAAGTTTAAATTAGGAGCTAAGCTTCTTTGCTAATTAAGTGGGATGAATAGTCGATTTTCATATTAATCTTTATTTATCACTTAAGAGGAAGGAGATATTAGAGGTATTTCATTAGAAAACGCAACTCTAGCATTGAACAAATAGGGTGCTCAAATCTATGTATCCATAGTATTGAAGCACCCATTTTTCACTAGCTGTTCTTAATAATCGTATTCGTGTAAAAGATACTGCTCATTTATTAAATGTACACAAGCTTTCGCTATCATACTGTTTCTTTGACGGCGTACCCTAGTTCACTCAATTTCTCCCGGATTTTTTCTTTTGTTTCTGTAGTGGCAGGGACTAACGGTGAACGCACGGTGCCGCCTGTAAAACCTAGAACTTCAAGCCCTGCTTTTAAGTTCCCCGGGAACGGAATTGCGTCCACAATATTGTAAAGACCTATCAATTTTTTATTAAGCTCTGCCGCTGCTTTCACATCGTTTTCTTTTACTATTAGGTCGTACATCTTAACAATTTCCTTCGGGATAAGATTTGGAATAACACAAATTGTTCCATGCCCTCCAATCGCAAGCGTCGGCAGTAACGTATGCTGATAACCTGTTAAAACAGAAAAGTTTGGAACGTCTTTCGTTGCATCAATTGATTGAGAAATGATATCAAATTCTGTTGTGTTTTTTATTCCTACAACCCCATCAATCTGACTTAATTCATAAATTAGTTCTGCATCAATTTCTACTCCTGTTCCTCCAGGATAGTGATAAACAATGATACCTATACTTGAATTTGCGGCAATTACTTTAAAGTAATCGACAATTCCTTCTCTTGTCGTTTTCAAGTAATGTGGTGTTAGGATCAATGCGCTTTGTGCCCCTGCATCTGCAGCAAATTGTGTAAGTGNNCGTTCTGTGGCAACCTGTTCCAGCAATTACGGGAACACGACCATTTACATCTTTGATAACTTCCTTAATCAGTTCCTTTCTCTCTTCTGTAGTTAATAACGTATACTCACCTGTACTTCCGGCTACCACTACTCCATGTACACCAGATTCAATTAAATGATTGATAAGCTTTTTGTTTCTAATAAAATCAATACTTCCATCCTCATTAAATGGTGTTGTTAAAGCTGGAATAATTCCTTTAGGTACATACATTTCTATACCTCCCGTTTGTTTTTTGTTTTAATGGACTAATGGTATTAC
>NZ_JBALOZ010000262.1:0-6437 GCF_036965125.1 Bacillus sp. JJ1503 | reverse complement strand
AGTGCTAAACAAAAAACAATAGAGGAAATAATCGATAATTTCTTTTTCATAAAAGTCTCCTTATTGCCATATTAAATCTACTATAATACAAAAATAGGAATTTTTCGACAATATTATAAACTTGAGTTAGAATACTCGAAAGAAAGAAAGGAAATACGATATACTAAGGAAGTAGAGGTGATAACATGATAAAATTGACAGCAAGTGCAGTAAATATTATGGAGAATGCCATTAAGCAGGAACAGAAGGATGAAACGGAGAAGTTGTATATCCGTTTATCAATGGGAATTGGCTGAGGCGGCCCCCAATTAAAGCTGTCTCTGGAAGAGCGGCCATTGAGTGAGGACAAAGAGTTTACAGTGGAAGGGATTCACCTATTAATTCATCAAAAGGATTTAGTCTATTTTGAACATACAAAGCTGGATTTTGTAAAAAATGTTTTTGGAACGGGCAGATTTCAATTATTAAAAGTGTGAAAAAGCGGCAGCATTAGGCTCCGCTTTTCTGATTATAAAGAGGCAATTTTATTTGTATATTAGTGCCTTTTCCAGCTAAGCTGCTAATATGAAAGCTTCCATTATGAGCTTCAATAATTTTTTTGCATATGGAGAGCCCGATTCCTGTGCCGGATTCCTTTGTCGTATAAAACGGTGTAAAAATATGTTCGAGTATTTCAGCTGTCATCCCACAGCCATTGTCTTCAATGATGATGTAGGCTTGGGATGTCTCTTTTTTTAAAGAGAGAGTGATTTTTTTACAATTTTCATTGCCTTTTATCATAATCGCTTCGATTGCATTTTTTATTATATTTGTTAACACTTGTTTCAATTGCTTATCATTCGCAAGGATAATGAGAGTTTCATAGGAAAGCTGAACTTCCATTTTTATATTGTTTATTATTTTTTCACCTTCGTATTGCCTAGTGACATCCTTTAATAACTGATTTAATGAAACCGCCTTCTTTTGGTTAACTTGAGGTTTCGATAAATTCAAAAGGTCAAAGATCAGTTCGTTCGCCCGGTTGATCTCATCTAACGCAATATCGGCATAATGCTCTATACCCATTTCGAATAAATAAGGTTTTATAAGTTGGATATATCCCTTTACTGTTGTTAAAGGATTTCTAATTTCATGAGCGATCACTGCCGCTAGATTGCTTACATTTGACAGATTATCGGTAATGTTCGGGATCTGATGAATTTCTGGATTTGAAAGCTCACTATTTTCTTGTAAGTTTTGAAAATTGGATTGGACAGAAACCAAGATTTATCACCTCTAAAATTGTTTTCTATCTAATCTATGACGAAAAAAAGCGGGATATGTATTATTTTGTATCATTTATTGAGAAATGAAAGTTGAGTCCTTATAAAGAAAAAAACAGCAGAATTAGATTTCTGCTGTTTAATAACTTTTCATTTGTTAAAGCCATTTTATTTTCGGTTCCGATTTGTTCATAATTCGTTTAATATTGGCACGATGTCGATAAATGACAAAGAAAGCCAGTAGTGATACGACAATTATGAGAGGCGGATCCCATATGACGTAGGCATAAATGACAGCTGCAATAGCCGCAAGCATGGAAGCAAGTGAGACATACTTTGTTATGTATAAGCAAATAAAGAAAACCAATAACATGATGATAAACATTGGAGGGGCATAGCCTAATAAAATACCTCCAGAAGTTGCAACAGCTTTTCCACCTTTAAATCCTGCAAATATTGGATACATATGACCGATAACCGCAAAAATACCAGCGATTAACGGATGTATGTCACCATCGATAAATAAGAGAAGTAAAACAGCAGCCGTACCTTTTAATATATCTGCAATTGTAACAGCCATGCCCGCTTTAACTCCCAAAGTTCTGAAAGTGTTTGTCCCACCTAAGTTTCCGCTGCCATGCTGGCGAATATCGACCCCGTAAAACACCTTCCCGATAATTAAGCCGGATGGAATGGACCCTAGTAAATAAGCTAAAACAATAATGATTCCGTTTATTACCATAAAAAATTCTCCTTCAATAATATCTACGAGTAATTGTACCATGTTTTTAATTCATCACGCCATGTCAATAAAGAAAAATTACTATTTTTAAAGCCATGGTTGGACTTGGTGAATAAAGGAAGCCTAATTCCACTAAAATGCCTTCCCATTAGTTGAATTTTTCGTTACGATAGACCTAAGGGGGAAAGGGAATGGCTCGTATAGAATTTCATAAAAAGAAGCCTCTATCTATGAAATGGATAGCAGGTGGGCTTTTGTTTGCATGTTTCTTAATCATTTCAAGTATTATCTTACTTTTATACCCATTTGCATCAAAAGAAACTGAATCTTATTTCCATGGGGAAAACCCAATATTATATGAAGGTATACAATCTGGAAATGCCATAATTGAAGGAAATAGCGTATATTTGCCAATCTCTTTCATACAAGAAAATTTTGATGATGCTATCACTTTTGATGAAAAATCAAACTCCGTCATTATCACTACAAAAAATAAAGTTATTCAAATGCCTTCCGAATCGCTTACCTATTATGTTAACGAAGAACCTGTTCAATTACACTTTTCTGTGTTTAAAACTAAGGATCATGATATGTATCTGGCAATTGAACCATTACTCACTTATTATCCACTCGATTACACGATTATGCCAGAAACAAATGCTATTTGGATAAAGAAAAATGATCAGGAAATCCTTCATGCTAAGGTGATCAATAAGGAAGTGAATGAAGAAAAGCTTCGTTTACGAACTGATGCCAGTCTAAAGGCACCTTATACAGGGCAAGTAGAGAATGGTGAGATGCTTTTTGTTGAAAGTGAGAAGGAAGATTACTATTTTGCTAGAAAAGAAAATGGTGTGGCAGGGTATATAAAAAAAGATTATATAACCACTGGGGAAACAGAAAAAGTTATCATTAATCGTACTCATGAAGAAGTGGTTGTACCTAAAATTGAGGGGCCCATCCAGCTTACTTGGGAGGCCGTTTATACGAAGAATCCAGACACAGCCCAAATGCCCATTATGTCAGGTGTCAATGTTATTTCACCTACATGGTTTGAATTAGGTGATCCAGAAGGGGGAATAAAAAACCTCGGTTCTCTTGAATTTGTCAATTGGGCACAAAATCAGGGCTATCAAGTTTGGGGGTTATTTTCCAATGCGTTTGATCCGGCCTTAACACATGAGGCGTTCAAGAATTTTGAAACTAGACAGAAAATGATTCGCCAGCTTCTCCATTTTAGCCAAATATATCAGTTAAACGGCATAAATTTGGATATTGAAAATGTGAATCCTGAAGATGGTCCGCTTATTACTCAGTTCGTACGTGAAGCTGTTCCATATTTTCATGAAGCAGGTCTTGTAGTTTCCATGGATATTACTTTTATTTCCACAAGCGGGAACTGGTCTGCTTTTTATGAGAGAGATAAGCTCGCCAATCTCGTTGATTATATGGTAGTCATGGCATATGACGAGCATTGGGGCACATCTCCAAAAGCGGGGAGTGTAGCGAGCTTGCCATGGGTGGAGGAAAATCTAAAAAGGCTGCTTGAAGTTGTACCAAACGACAGGCTAATTCTGGGTGTTCCGCTATATACGAGGTTGTGGGAGCAGAAAGACAATGGGGAAGTTTCTTCTAAAGCTCTATCAATGGCAAAAGTAAAGCAATGGCTGAAAGCAAATGAACTGACTCCTGTTTATGACGAAGCGAGCGGTCAAAACTATGCTGAAATATATTCTGAAAAGGAACAAACGACTTATAAAATCTGGCTAGAGGATGAGCTTTCCTTAAAGAAACGGGCTGATTTAGCAAGAAAATATAATTTAGCTGGGGTTGCCAGCTGGTCAAGATATTTTGCTGACGAATCAGCCTGGGCGGCTTTATCACTTGGTAATGAACAATTGACGAAAAAATAAAAAAAGGTGGTTTGCTATTTAATAGTGAACCACCTTTTTTTGTAAATTAATGTGATGAATCAATTCCAATCTCAATATGTTTATAGGTTTTAACATCAAACAATCCTATATCTGTAAGCTTTAATTCAGGAATGACAGGCAGAGCCAGGAAGGAAAGGGTTACAAACGGATTAAATTCCATGGAACAGCCAATGGTCATTAAGGCTTTATTTAACTCATTGATACTCTCATTAACTGTCTCGTAATTCAAATTTGACATAAGACCCGCTACAGGCAATGGAAGAGAAGCAAGAATGTCTCCATTTTGGACGACAACTAAACCTCCGTTCATCTCTCTAGTTAAGTTAATAGCTTTGACAAGATCATGATCGTTTGTGCCCGCTGCCACGATATTATGTGAATCATGCGCAACAGAAGAAGCAATTGCTCCATTAATAATTCCTAAGCCTTTGATGATTCCAAGACCGATGTTGCCTGTGTTTTTATGGCGCTCAAGGACAGCTAATTTTAATTGGTCCATTTCAATATTTGCTTGAAAAAGGCCATTTTCAATCACAACTTCCTCAATGATATGATTTGTTACAATCATATTTGGTAATATCCCAATAATATTGGCCCGTCTGCTATCTTTTAGGCTGATTGTTAGATCCTCACTGTTTATCTGATTCATATTTACACTTTTAATAATAGCAGGAGGGGGAGCAGCCTTTGATTTGATAGGGGAGATTACTTTCCCGTTTTTAGCAACAAGCTTTCCGCTTTTAAAAACCTGTTCAATCTCAATTGCTTCTAGATTATTTAAGACTAAGANNGCTGCGTTTAAGGTTGCCATTTGAATAGCGAGTATTGGGTCAATTCCTTCCCTAATAGCTACCTTAATATTAAAATCGATACTTCCTTCATCAATTAATTCATCCAAATGCTTATCATCGGTAACGAATAAACAACGGCGTGAATTATTTTCATTAACTGCCTGTAATAGTTCAACTAAATCTTTTGCGGCTGAACCTTCACGCAGCATAACATACATTCCTTTTCGAAGTCTTTCAAGAGCTTCATCCGCTGTTACGCATTCGTGATCTGTTCGTATCCCAGCAGCCATGTAAACATTAATACCATTTGCATCAAGTCCCGATGCATGGCCGTCAATGCATTTTCCTTTTAAACTGGCACTTTCAAGTTTGTTAAGCATTTCATCGCTATTTTGGAAGACAGAAGGGTAATCCATCACCTCGCCAAGCCCAATAACTCTTGGGTGTTCGTAATATGGATTTAAATCTTCATCATTCAATGTTGCACCAGCATTTTCAAATGGAGTAGCCGGAACACAGGATGGCAGCATTAAAAAAACATCTAGCGGAATTTCTTCAGACGCCTGCAACATAAAATCAATACCAGCTGTCCCAGAAACATTGGCAATTTCATGTGGATCAGCCATAACGGTTGTTACCCCATGAGGCAGGACTACATTACAAAACTCTGGAGGGGTGACCATAGAAGATTCAATATGAACATGACCATCAATAAAGCCAGGAACGATGTATTTTCCTGAGGCATCAATGGACTCAAATCCTTCAAATTTGCCAACCCCCGCAATATAGCCGTCAACAATGGCAATATCGTCTTCAATAATCTCTCGTGTGAAAACGTTTACAATCTTCCCGTTCTTTATAACCAAATCTGCAGGTTTTCTTCTAGCTGCTACATCAATTCTTCGTTTCATGATTTCTTTTGTTAACTTCAATCAATACCCTTCTTTCACTTATTTATCGCATTAGTGTGCACTCATTATAAAGTTTATAATAAAAGCTGCACTTACGATATACATTATCCAATGAATTTGCTTTCTCTTTCCCGTTAGAAGTTTTAAGAGTGTATATGAAATGAAACCAAATGCTAAGCCCTCCGCGATACTAAATGTAAGTGGCATTAAAACAATGGTTAAAAACACTGGAATGACATCTGTAAAATCATCAAAGCTAATATGCCTAATTTCACTAATCATTAATGCTCCAACAAGTATTAAGATTGGAGCGGTAGCAACAGAAGGGATGAAAACAATTAATGGTGCAAATATTAAAGCCAAAAAGAAGAGGACACCGGCTGTTAAAGCGGTTAAGCCTGTTCTGCCGCCTTCTGAAATTCCGGTTGCATTCTCCACATAGGCATTNNCACTTGCCATAGTCCCAATCGCATCAGCCTGAAGGGCCCGGTCTAAATTTTCAATCTTACCGTTTTCATCAGTAAGACCTGCTTTCTTCGTTAATCCAATTAAGGTTGCTAGGTTATCGAATAATTCAACAATAGTGAATGAGAAAATAACAGAGAGGACCCCGTATCCAATAGCACCCATAATGTCCATAGCCAGAAAGGTTTCAGACATACTTGGAAGGTTTAAAGAAACGATATCACCAATGGATTTCGGAAAACTAATGAAGCCTACGATCATAGCGATAACACTTGTTGCTAGAATACTAATGAGGAGGGCACCTTTTACACGTTTGGCCATTAATATGGCTG
>NZ_JBALOZ010000261.1:0-4080 GCF_036965125.1 Bacillus sp. JJ1503 | reverse complement strand
CAAGGAAATTAAAGATATTGTCCCTTTTAGTCTATTAACATTACACAATGAAAAATATAATAAACTGCAGCAATCAGGCATGTCACAGGGCAAAATGAAAGCTTTGCTTCATAATCAAGCAATCGGGCATCTCCTAAAAAAAATTGCTCCAAACGTTCCCGAAGCGATTTTAATTGACCAGTTTGCTAAAGAGGAAGTGTATTATTCATACTTAAATAAGGAGTCAGTCGTCCAAACGGAAAATGTGTATTTTAGTACGAAAGCGGAGGGCATTCACCTAGCAGTAGCAGCTGCATCGATTCTCGCAAGATATGCGTTCATCAAGCACTTTGACAATTTGAGCAAAGCCGCTGGATTTAAGATTACAAAAGGGGCTGGGGCAAAGGTTGATGAGGCAGCTGCGAGGCTTATTCATGAAAAAGGGCTTGAATGCCTGCCAGCCTTCGTAAAGCTTCATTTTGCTAATACAGAAAAGGCGAAGCGATTAGTAGCATCGAAGTACCGAAAATAAAAACAGGGGATGCCACAAATGGCATCCCCTAGTTGTTTATCCTCTTAATACAGCTCCAGCTTTATCCTTCACTGCCTGTAATACTTTATCATGGGCTTTCACAACATCTTCATCCGTTAACGTACGTTCAGGATCAAAATATTTAAGCGAGAAGGCAATAGATTTCTTACCTTCCTCCATTCGGTCGCCCTCGTATAAATCAAATACTTGAACTTCCTTCAATAATGCTCCGCCTGCTTCCTTAATAATACTTCCTAATTCTCCAGCAGCTGCAGCTTTATCGACAACGAGCGCGATATCACGTGTGATAGATGGATAGCGCGGGATGGCTTGGTAATGTAAAGGCGCTGTCTCTGCTTCTAAAATAGCCTTTAAGCTTAGCTCAAAAACATAAGTCTCTTTTAAATCGTATTCTTTTTCTACTGTTGGATGCGTTTGGCCTACAAAACCAGCTACTTCGCCATTCAAGATGATGTCTGCTGTTCTGCCTGGGTGCAATCCATCTCTTACAGCTTGACGATACTCAATTACATTTTCTAGACCGATACTAGCAAATAAGCCTTCAAGAATTCCTTTTACAACAAAGAAATCAACTGGCTTCTTTTCTCCTTGCCATAGATGGCTTTGCCACAAACCTGTTATTGCACCAGCAAGATGTTCTCGTTCTTCTGGCAATACATCCTTGCCTTCTGAAAGGAATACATCTCCGATCTCATAAACAGCAAGATGTTCATTTTGTCGTGCAGCATTGTGTTTTAAGACATTCAGGAGCTGTGGAATGATGCTTAGTCGAAGTGTGCTATGCTCCTCACTCATCGGCATCGCCAAACGAATGGGCTCCCGCGTTTCTAATGCATATTGCGTTGCTTTCGATCCGCTTGTCAATGAATAAGTGATCGCTTGGTATAGGCCTGCTCCCTCAAGGTATCTGCGGACGATTCTGCGCTTATTTTGATAGGCTGTTAAATGGCCCGGTGTTGATGAACCAAATGGAAGAGTTGATCCAAGATTATCATAGCCAAATAGTCTAGCTACTTCTTCAATTAAATCCTCTTCAATGGTGATATCACCACGGCGGGTAGGAACTGTTACAATAATAGAATCTCCGTCCACACTTGTTTCAAATTGAAGACGGGCAAAAATATCCTCAATGTCTTTCATTTCTAATGATGTTCCCAGTACACGATTGATTTTATCTAATGTAACAGAAACGATGGCCGGTTCAACCTTTAATGTATTAGCTTCCACAGAACCTGCTAACACTTCTCCGCCAGCATATTTTTCGAGCAGATGTGCAGCCCTTTCTGCTGCTGCTCTTACTCTGTTTGGATCAACGCCTTTTTCAAAACGCGCGCTTGCTTCGCTTCGTAAACCGTGATCTTTAGATGCTTTTCTGACTGTTGCGCCTTTAAAAAATGCAGATTCAAGAAGAACCGTTTTTGTATCGGATTGTACCTCAGAGTCCAAGCCTCCCATAACACCCGCAAGGGCAACTGGCTCTTTGCCATTTGTGATAAGTAGGTGGTCTGAAGTTAATTCTCTTTTTGCTTCATCTAGTGTTTGGATGATTTCTCCATCCTTCGCACGGCGAACGAGAATTTGCTTTGACCCAAAACGGTCATAGTCGAAAGCATGAAGCGGCTGGCCATATTCAAGCAAAATATAGTTTGTAATATCAACAACATTATTATGCGGACGAATGCCTGATGCCATCAATCTTCCTTGCATCCATAGAGGAGATGGCTTGATTTGTACATTTTTAATGACTTTTGCAATATATAACGAGTTATCTTCAGGTGCCTCCACATCAACTCGAATATAATCAGAAGCATTTTCTGATAATTCAGCATGATCTGTTTCAGGAAGCTTCACTTCTCTTCCTAAAATCGCTGCCACTTCATAGGCAACTCCAAGTAAACTTAAGCAATCAGAACGATTCGGAGTTAAGCCAAGCTCTAACACTTGGTCATCTCGATGTAATTGTTCAATTGCATCTGTTCCAACCTCGGCCCCTTGATGGAATACATAAATGCCCTCTGAATATTCCTTTGCCACAAGCTTGCTTTCAATCCCAAGCTCCTGAAGGGAACAGATCATTCCATTTGATTCCTCTCCGCGAAGCTTTGCCTTTTTGATTTTGAAATTGCCTGGTAGAACGGCACCAACTGTTGCGACTGCAACCTTTTGCCCTTTATCAACATTAGGTGCGCCACAAATGATTTGTACAGGCTCTTCACCACCAATATCGACTAAGCATTTATTTAATTTATCAGCATTCGGATGCTGCTCTCTTTCAAGAACATGCCCAATGACAACACCGCGAATCCCTTCATTTAGAACCTCTATGCCTTCAACCTCTATACCGCTTTTCGTAATTCTTTCTGCAAGCTCTGCTGGGGTCACACCTGATAAATCAACATAATCCTGCAGCCATTTATATGAAACAAACATGTTATATCCTCCTGTATCTCATTTTTCTAACCCTTTTAGCAGCTGTAAACTATTCATTAATAGAGAATTGTTTTAAGAAACGCACATCATTTGTATAGAAATGGCGAATATCATCGATGCCGTATTTCAGCATGGCAATCCGCTCCACTCCCATTCCGAATGCAAATCCAGAGTATTTCTTTGAATCAAAGCCTGACATTTCAAGTACATTCGGATGGACCATACCAGCTCCTAATATTTCAATCCAGCCGGTTTTTTTGCAAATGTTACAGCCCTTCCCACCACATTTAAAGCAGGATACATCCACCTCTACTGAAGGCTCAGTGAATGGGAAGAAACTTGGGCGTAAGCGGATTTCTCTGTCTTCTCCAAATAACTTCTTCGCGAACAATTCTAAAGTTCCCTTTAAATCACTCATGCGAATGTTTTCATCGACAACTAGACCTTCAATTTGCATAAACTGATGGGAGTGTGTAGCATCGTCATTATCACGTCGGAACACTTTTCCTGGACAAATAATTTTCACAGGACCTTTCCCTTTGTGCTTTTCCATTGTTCTCGCTTGTACAGGGGATGTTTGGGTACGTAGAAGAATGTCTTCTGTAATATAGAAGGAATCCTGCATATCACGAGCTGGGTGATCCTTTGGCAAGTTTAGCGCTTCGAAATTATAATAATCACTTTCTACCTCGGGTCCTTCAGCAATTGTATAACCCATCCCAATAAATAAGTCTTCAATTTCCTCTACGATGCTTGTAAGAGGGTGATGATTTCCCGTTTTCACTGGACGGCCTGGCAAGGTAACATCAATTTTTTCACCTGCCAGTTTTTCTTGAACAGCTGCCTCTTCTAAATGTATTTGCTTCTCTTCAATTCCTGCTGCAATAGCATCACGTACTTCATTCGCTAGTGCCCCCATGACTGGGCGTTCTTCGGCAGATAATTTCCCCATGCCTTTCAATACTTCTGTAATGGGTCCTTTTTTTCCCAAATAAGATACTCGAATATCATTTAGCTCTTTTAAATCGGACACTTGACTGATTTTGTCCAACGCTTCGCTTTGCAGTTCTTTTAAACGCTCTTGCATCTAAAAAATCCTCCTTTAAATCTGTTTTTTT
>NZ_JBALOZ010000260.1:0-6004 GCF_036965125.1 Bacillus sp. JJ1503 | reverse complement strand
TGTTTACAAATTCTCCATATTATTTTTTCATTATAATACAAAATGACAAAAAAGACCTGCTTGTTTGTCATACATTTTGCAGTTAACTGTTTAAATGCTGAAAAATAAATAATATTTGCATTATTTGGCTGTCTTAATGTATCATTATGATATATCATCTTGATATATCAATAAGATATATGGAAGGGAGCTTTTTTCATTGTCAGTCGAGCATACAATACTTGCAGTATTAAGCTTTTGGCCTAGTTCCGGCTACGATATTAAATCTGAATTTGAGCATAAGGCGGCAGGATTATATTGGGGGATGAGTTATGGAAGTATCTACCCAAAGTTAAAAAAACTCGAACAAGAAGGCTATATTTTTCCCATTGAAAAGGAGGAAGAAGGCCGAAAAAAGAAACTGTACGAACTAACACCAAAGGGGTGGGAAGAATTTGAAAATTGGCTCCGCATGCCGCCAGCTTACCCTGTTATTAAAGATGAACTTTTTATGAAAATGTCAACTTGGCATGAAGATATGGATACCTCTATACTCATTAAGCATTTGCTGAAAAGGAAGGAGGAAACAGAGGATATTTTGAACTTTGTCAAAGAATGGCCGACAAATGGCTATTCCTTTATTAGCAAATTAGGAATGCTTTCCATCAGGTACGCAAAAATTCGCCTAGAAGCAGAATTATTATGGATTGAGGAAACCGTTCTCGCATTGGAAGAAGATAATCTTCCAAAAGGCCAGGACCCGAATAACAACATGGATAAGCTTTTAGCAAGGCGAAGAGAAGCCATTTTAGAAAAAAGGAGAGCTAAAAATGAAAACAGGCATGTTTAAGACTCTTAAAATCCCTCCCTTTCGCTCCCTGTTTGGAGCACAGGTATTTTCAGATTTAGGAAATTGGCTTGATTTCGTTGCATTACAAGTAATAGTAGCCTATCATTGGGGACTTGATGAATCGGCAATTGCTTCTGTCATTATTACGTTAGGTCTTCCATGGGTTATTATTGGCCCATTTGCAAGTGTATTTGTTGATCGCTTACCGAAGAAAAAGATGATGATAGTATGCTTAATTTTAAGAATTGTCTTCGTATTAGGGTTGTTTTTTTCACCAAATCTTTACTACCTGCTTGTTTTTGTTTTCTTGAAAGGAACCGTTGCTGCACTATACGACCCAGCCAGACAAAGTACGATAAGAATGACAGTACCCGAAGATCAGCTGCCTGAAGCTGTTACACTTAGCCAGCTTTCTGTCAATACGATGAAAATTATTGGCCCTGCACTCGGAGGAGGCATCATTGCCCTATTCGGAGTAAAGAGCCCATTCTTATTTGAAGCTTGTGGTTTTATCATTGCGATCATTTTTTTAATCAGTATGCCAAAACTGGATGAAGACTCATTTGTTAAACATAGTTCTGAAAAAAATACAATTGAAAAACAAAGTAGTTATTGGAGAGAATTAACAGAAGGAATTAAACATATTGCGAGAACTCCCCTATTAAAAATTTCAATCCTCTTATCTTCAGTCGCTTTTTTTATTATTTTCTTATACGATGGTCTCTTTGTCTTTATTGCTCAACTTCTCGGGTTTTCTCAAGGGAATTTTGGTTTGCTCATAAGCGGAGTAGGGTTAGGCAGTGTTATTGGTTCTCTTATTTTAGGGCAATGGACGATGTGGAGAATTAAACCCATTCATTTCATGTCAGGAGCTTCTCTATTAAGCGGGAGCCTGATAATCCTAGTTGGCCTAGGAGGTATGGGTCTCATACAGCTTCCACCCTATCTCTGGATAATTGGCGCATTTTTTCTAGGATTACTAGGCTCAGGAGAGGCTGTTCCATATGGCTTTGTCTTGCAGTCTGAAACACCAAAACATTTGATGGGCAGAGTATCATCTGCGGCCATGTCTTTACAGACCTTTTCAATGTTAATTGCTCCTGCGGCAGGAGCTCTTATAGCAAAAGCAGTTGGTGTACCTGCTGTCTTAATTGGTGCTGGCCTTGCAACATGCTTATTAGGCAGCTTCGTATTATTATTCATTGTACAAAAATTGAAGACACCAATAGTTACTCATGAAACGGAAGTTTTACAGAAAACAACTTAATAAATTTTGTAATAGACTCTACTACTAAGAGGAATTTCCGTTAATCTGGAATATATTATCTATTTTATTTTCATTTTTTTGAAAAAAGGGGTATAATAGCAATATACCCCTAAATATTTGAAAGGAGTCATACTATTGAACTCGGAAAAGAAAGACAATCCTCATCATTTACATCCAACGGTTGAAAACCTCTCACAAGCAATCTTCACCGTTAATCGCCATGCAAAAACAGCAACGAACCCAAAATTCCTATATAAGCTGAAACAGAATGCATTACACAAGCTTATTAGAGAAGGGAAAGCTAATAAGGTGGGGCTTCATTTCTCAGGTAATCCTAAATATAGTCAGCAGCAATCAGATGTACTTGTTGAATGTGGTGATTATTCATTTCATTTGCCGCCATCGAAAGCCGACTTTGCTGAACTGCCACATTTAGGAAAATTAAATGATCATATACGAAATCCAAGATCCACTCTCTCCTTAAACCAAGCCAAAAAACTTCTAATATCTTATACAGGACTTAAGGAAGTTAATGACACCCCATCACATAAAAAACGGTCATATAATAAACCAGTATTTAAAAAGCTGGGAGAAAGTTATTTTTAAAATAAAAAGCTAGGTCCCATTTATTAAGGGATCCTAGCTTTTTCCTATTTCTTTTTGTCATCCTAAAGTGCTATCTTATCAATAAGCAGGACAAGCTCAGCTATCTCAGGCTTACTTACTTGTGCATCTGCTCCAACCATTTGCCCTTTATGGCGAAGATCATCTGTAATTAAGGAAGAAAAAATAACGACAGGTATTTTTGTTAATTCATGATTACTTTTAATACGTTTCGTTAAATGATGCCCATCCATCTGAGGCATTTCAATATCTGTAATTACAAGCTGAACTTCATCAACAATATTCTTTCCGCTTTGAATGATGTTTTCTAAATAATTTAGTGCATCACGGCCATTTTCAAAAAACTCTATATATTGGAACCCAGCTTCCTTTAACGTATCATGTAGAAGCTTACGTAATAATGGAGAATCCTCTGCCACCACTAGTCGTTTATTAGATCGTTCCCGTTTCCCAAGCTTTTGAACTTGCTGAACGTTGATCCCCGTTTCAGGATTAATTTCCACAACAATTTTTTCAAAATCTAATAATAAGATCATTTCTCCATTAAGCTTGATGACTCCAATAATCTGGCTGTCAGGACCTTGATACATTTCAGACGGCTTTTCTATTTGATCCCAAGAAATCCGATGAATTTGTGTCACACTATGTACATGGAAAACGATTTTTTGCTTATTAAATTCTGCGACAATAAATTTATCCTGCTGAGGATTCTCAGATGGGGGGAAACCTAATGCGGTAGCTACATTGACAACAGGAAGCACTTCTCCTCGCAATTCAATAATGCCCTCAACATTTTTATGAGCATGAGGTACTTGTATAACAGGAACAGGGTTAATGATTTCTTTTACCTTTATCACATTTATTCCAAATTTATTTTTCCCTATACCAAACTCAACAATTTCCAATTCATTTGTTCCGCTTTCCAACAATATTCCTTTTTTATGTTCCACGCAAACTTCGCCCTTCCTGTAAATGAAATGAACAATTATACCTATTACTATATCACGAATAGGAAATTTTTCTTGAAATAATTTAAAAGATTTCGTGAATAATTTTCTCATAGCTTTGGTCACTATTGAAATAGAAAAAGCAGGCTATCCGCCTGCTTTTTCTACATTCCGAACATTAGTTTGAAGATATTTGTCCAATAACCCGATTCACCTGTTCCTTATGATGCAGATCATGTTCAATAAAATCTTTAAAATAGTCTTTAATAGTTAATTTATGATCACCTATATGAAAGGCAACTTCTAACTCATCTTCATTCATTTGATTAATCATAGAAACAAATTGTTGTCTAATGGATAATAGCTCATCTAACAATTTCTCTTTTGAAACATTCTTCGAGTATTCTGCCGCCTGGTCATTAACTTTTTGAAAATCAGGGAATTTATCAAGCTTTGCTCCCTCTTTAAAAAAAGGAAAACGTTCATTTATTGAATAACGGTCCCAATATAGTAAATGTGCTATTACCGCCCGTACCGGCCATTTTCCTTCTGATATAGGAACCATCCACAAATCATCCTTTAATTCTTTTAAAGTACGTAACCACTCGGAAAACGCTTCGTAATGATTTTGAATATCATTCATTTTCATCCTAAAACCCCTTAATATTTTTATTAATTCGTCAACATTTACAGAATTTCCTCTTTAAAAAAAGCTGCATTGTTTTTTTCCAACGCAGCTTTTTTACTATTTTTTTATGACAGTCGTACCTGCAATTAAATCGTGAAGGGATTGCTTTTTCTCCGTAAAGGCAGCAATAATGTAACCAATTAATAGGATTCCTGATAAAAAAGACATTGCTAAATATCTGCCTAAAGCTCGCCAGAAGGAAATTTTGTTTCCTTTTAAATCCGTAACCTTTAATCCTAGCAATTTTTTTCCTACAGTTGCTTGCCATTTTGAAGCGTGCAAACCAGCGAAATAAGCAACGGCCCCTATAATATTAATTAATAATGATAGCCCAAGTGCTCCTAAATAAGAACCAAAGAGTAAGAGTGCTTCCTCATCAGTTATTTCGGTTGCATACGGATCGCCAAAAAGTAAATCAAGTGCACCAGTGCCCCCAAAAAAGATCATAAAAATAATCATCGTAACGATAAATAATGGCACACCAATAATGATGGAATCAATTATATAAGCTGCAAATCGAATCCAAAATCCTCCGTATTCCTTCCTTTCTTCATACGGTTGTTTATCCAAAATCGTTTCCACAGTATTACCTCCAAAACACTTTATAGTAAAATAATGACCTTCTATTATACTAATAGCATTTTATATTATACTCAATAATTTCTAATAATTAACATTACTAAAATACCATTTTATTGGCTTTTTAGGCAGAATAATTTTATCCTTGAATAATTCGACTTTTTTGTGAACAACTTCACATATCCATAGACACCGATCCCTATGAATTATAAAATTGAGTTATAAAAGATAACAACTAATAAAATTTAAAGAGGTGCTATATCATGATGAAAGGCACAGCCATCCTATTTCAAGAAAATCAAAAAGTTACTGTTATTGAAAACGTAGACCATTCTACTTTTGAAGAAATGGAGGCACAAAGTGGGTGTGACCATTGCAAATGCACTCTAGAAAATATTGAATTTGACTTTGGTCCAGTTTCTCCAGTTTTTTGGCATGAAAATGAAGTTGACTGGGATTACGGATATTAATAAAGAGGAAAAGGTGAGCCATTTTAAGCTCACCTTTGTTATTATCCCTTATATTTCCCATTATTTTTCGCTGCTTTTTCCTTTTTTGCTTTATCCTTATGAATTTTATTTGTGTCGGTACTTCCCATTTCATGTGCAAATTCCGTGTCTAATACAGCTGAATCGAAGCCTTTTTTATTTTTTTGCTGAGGATCATTTTTTTTCGTTTTTTTTGCCATAGAAGAACCCCCTTTTAATAACAATCAAATTTATTATTATATAAAGAGGATTTCATTATTCATTAACGATCCCAATACTTATAAAGTGCTTGAGTACCGCTGTTTTCCTCCCCGGCTTCAGCAAGCTTTGCATACATTTCCTTTGCCAATGCTAAGCCAGGTGTATCCATCCCCATTCCCTCAGCTTCTTGTAAAGCAATGTTTATATCCTTAATGAAATGCTTAATATAAAATCCAGGATCAAAATTTCCGTTTATCATTCTTGGTGCTAAGTTTGAAAGGGACCAGCTGCCTGCAGCACCTGTCGATATGCTTTTCAATACAGTCTCTGGTTCAAGACCAGCCTTTTCTGCATAAACGATCGCTTCACATACTCCAATCA
>NZ_JBALOZ010000259.1:0-22163 GCF_036965125.1 Bacillus sp. JJ1503 | reverse complement strand
CTATAAACCAGTAAGAGGACTCATATTTGCTGTTATTTCTTTACTTTTAATGATAAAGAAGGGACTAGTGGCTCTTTTAATATTAATATTCAGGATTATTTTATTCATATGTAAGATTATTCTTCTCCCTTTCAAGTGGCTTTTGTTATTATTTTGGAAAGTTTTGCCGAAAGGTCTTAAAAAATCAGTCGAGAAGATTTATAATAGAATGGCAGGAGTTTTACGAAAGATAAAGAATCATTTAACTAAGTGGATAACAATCCTGAAAAAATATAAAAAGTAAGGAGGGGTGCGAAATGGGGGCTATCAAGAAAAGAAATGTAGCCAAAATTCATACAAGCTATGTCAAGCAGCAGGAGGCCGAAGAAATTCATGCTGGAAGGAAGAGACGACTCTTATATAGAAGATTAACAGTCTTCTTCACGGGTGCCATCGCTCTATCCTTTTTCATGATATCCACGCTCGTTTCGCAATCCTCATCGATCGAAGCAAAGACAGTGGAGAAACAGAAGCTAGAACAGGAATTGGCTTTATTAGAGAAAAAGGAAGTGGCCCTGGAGGAGGAAATTGTCAAGCTGAATGATGATGAATACATAGCCAAGCTTGCTAGAAAGGATTACTTCCTTTCGGATAACAATGAGGTCATTTTTAATTTGCCGGAGTTAAAGGAAAAAGAGGAAAAAAAGGATTCAACTTCTAATTAGCCCTTGTATTGAACTCTTTTCTTAAGTTCGGTATAATATGTAGTAAGTATTTTTATATCTTTCAAGGAGGCAATTTCTTTTTATGTCAATCGAAGTGGGCAGCAAGTTACAAGGAAAGGTAACAGGAATTACAAATTTCGGAGCGTTTGTGGAGTTACCGGAAGGCTCAACAGGTCTGGTGCACATTAGCGAGGTCGCTGACAATTATGTGAAGGACATTAATGATCACCTTAAAGTTGGCGACCAGGTCGAAGTGAAAGTTATTAATGTCGAAAAGGATGGAAAGATCGGTCTTTCCATTAAAAAGGCAAAGGATCGGCCTGAAAGACCAGATAGACCGGAAAGACCTGAAAGAGGCGAAAGAAGAGAGTCTAGAGGACATTCACATTCTCAACGTCCACGTCAAGGCAGAGCAAACGATAATCGTCCATCAAGAGAAAATTTCGAATCTAAAATGGCTCGTTTCTTAAAGGATAGTGAAGATCGTCTGTCATCATTAAAACGTAATACTGAATCGAAGCGTGGGGGAAGAGGCGCTAGACGAGGTTAACTTGCTGCTTAGTTGATATATATTTTTAATTTTGCAGGGTTGAACGTTTATGATTCCCATTCAAGACAAGTCGTAAAGGACTTGTCTTTTTTATGCTTTTATAGAACATTTTGTTTCCTTTTTGTGCTTTACGGAGAAATGAGTCGAACGAAAAATAGAAGCCTGTCCGCTCTTTTGACAAACTTCTAGCCCCATTGAATTTATAATAAGCAATACGATAAAGGATGGGGAGTGTAATAAAATGGAAAAGGTAGAAAGGAATTTAGTCGAGCCGATCGGAGAAGTAAATTTAGACAGACCAAAATTGGAATTCGCAAAAGGATTGAATAAATTTCAGTTAGGGATGGAAACCTTTTTCTTCAAAAAGGGCTATCTTCTGTTGTTGATTGGTTTTTTACTTGGCAGAGCGTTAATTTTGGCCAAGCTTACTCCTTTTAGTCTCCCGTTTTTTGCTGCGGTTTATTTCATTAGAAGGGATAAAGCCCCCCTCGCATTAGTAGGATTAATTGCTGGTGCTGCTACGATTTCTATCCCAAATGCGGTTTCCGCTTTTGGAATTACCTTTATGTTTCTATTTGTCTTTCGAATGGCAAAAAAGTGGCTCCATAATGAAATGCGAGCATTGCCGTTTTTTGTATTCCTTACATTGCTAGGCGGAAAATTATTAGAGGATTTTATTTTAACAAAAACGCTGACTGTCTATGATGGAATGATGGCAGGGGTGGAAGCAAGCCTTGGCTTCATCCTTACACTTATTTTTATTCAAAGCATTCCGCTGTTATCGATAAGCAAGCGCCGGCAATCGTTGAAAACGGAAGAAATTGTCTGCTTAATCATTATGCTCGCTTCTGTTATGACGGGTACGATTGGCTGGACGGTCTACGATCTTTCTGTTGAACATATTATGTCGAGATACCTAGTCCTGCTTTTTGCCTTTGTTGCCGGAGCAACTGTGGGATCGACAGTGGGAGTGGTAACAGGCTTAATCTTCAGTCTTGCGAATGTTTCCAGCTTCTATCATATGAGCTTGCTTGCGTTTGCGGGCCTTCTTGGCGGTCTATTAAAAGAAGGAAGAAAAATAGGCGTTGCTGCCGGATTGCTGATAGCTACTCTATTAATTGGGATGTACGGAGAAGAAAGCAGTAATCTATTAAAAACAGTTTTGGAAACGTCTGCCGCTATTTTCCTGTTTCTTCTAACCCCTCAAGCATTATCAGCCAAGCTCGCCAAGCATATTCCAGGCACACCTGAGTATGCTGCTGAACAGCAGCAGTATATGCGGAAAATGCGTGATGTTACTGCTCAAAGGGTAGCTCAATTTTCAAATGTCTTTCAGGCCCTTTCAAAAAGCTTTTCCTCCTATGACGAGCCGACTGAATGGAAAGAAGATGAATCCGACCGGGAGCTTGATTACTTTTTAAGTAATGTAACAAGTAAGACCTGTCAATCCTGCTTTAAAAAGGATCATTGCTGGACAAGAAACTTTGATACAACATATGCCTATATGGAAGAGATTATGAATGATTTGGATGAAAATCACGGCGAACTTTCACCTCGGCTTTCAAGAGAATGGGAAAAGCATTGTACAAGGTCGAAGAAAGTGACAGAAACGATTCAGCAGGAGCTCACCTTTTATTATGCAAATCAAAAGCTTAAGAAGCAGGTTCAGGAAAGCAGAAAGCTAGTTGCAGATCAATTACGCGGTGTTTCAGAGGTGATGGGGGATTTTGCAAAAGAAATTCAAAGAGAGCGGGAAAATCATCATAAGCAGGAGGAGCTTATTCTAGAGGCTTTACAGGATTTTGGGATCCATATCGAACAAGTTGAGATTTATAGCCTTGAGCAAAGAAATGTCGATATTGATATGACCATTCCTTACTGCCAAGGGCACGGGGAATGCGAGAAACTGATTGCTCCAATGCTTTCAGATATTTTAGGAGAATCGATTGTTGTGAATTCGGAGGAATGTTCCGCTTATCCGAATGGGTTTTGCCATGTTACTTTCCGATCAGCGAAGGCGTTTACAGTGGAAACGGGGGTTGCGCATGCTGCAAAAGACGGCGGGTTTATCTCAGGTGACAGCTACTCTACGATCGAATTAGGCTGTGGGAAATTTGCGATAGCCATTAGTGACGGAATGGGCAATGGAGAGAGGGCGCATATAGAAAGCAAAGAAACGCTTCAGCTTTTACAAAAAATCTTGCAATCAGGCATTGAGGAAAAGGTGGCGATTAAATCAGTCAACTCTGTATTAGCCTTGCGCACAACAGATGAAATATTCTCAACCTTAGACTTAGCGATGATTGATCTTCAAAACGCGGGAGCTGAATTTCTGAAAATAGGCTCCACCCCAAGCTTTATTAAACGAGGATCTAAAGTTCTAAAGGTCGAAGCTAGTAATCTCCCAATGGGCATATTTCAAGAATTCGAAGTAGATGTTGTGAGTGAGCAGCTTAAGGCCGGTGATCTATTAGTGATGATGAGTGATGGAATCTTTGAAGGGCCGAAGCATGTAGAAAACTTCGACTTGTGGATGAAGAGAAAACTTAGTGAGTTAAAAACGGAAGATCCGCAAGACGTAGCTGATTTGATTATGGAAGAGGTCATTCGATCTAGATCCGGATATATTGAAGACGACATGACAGTAGTTGTAGCCAAGATAAAACATAATACGCCAAAATGGACAAGTATTCCTGTCCATGCATTGCGTAAAAAAGCCAATTAGTTAATTTAACCTAAACATCCGAAAATATGTATAATTCCCCTCCTGAGAGTCGAAAATGATAACGAAAGGCGGAGTGCGCCTGCTTAAATGAACGCAGACTAAGTACGCCACGTCCTGTGGCAACGTCTGCATGACCCGCATCCTGCGGGCCTCAAGCATAAGACAAGCCGGCAGAAAGGTTGTACTTTAACCTTTTTGTCGGATTGGCTTATGACCTCGAGCCGATGGCGCACGCAGCTAGACAATTCTCAAATTCGAAAAAGCCAAATTATTTTATTTTAATGGAGGGGAGACCTTATGAAAACTGGCACGTTAAAGCAAATATTACTGATAACAGATGGATGCTCTAACCAAGGCGAGGATCCGATGGCGATGGCTGCTCTGGCAAAGGAGCAAGGAATTACGGTAAATGTCATAGGAGTCATGGAAAAAGACGTATTAGATGAAAAGAGCATGAGTGAAATTGAAGGGATTGCCATGTCAGGAGGAGGCATCAGTCAGATTGTCTATGCCAAGCAGCTTTCCCAAACGGTCCAAATGGTTACGAGGAAAGCGATGACACAAACACTTCAAGGAGTTGTAAACCGTGAATTGCAGCAAATTCTTGGGGGAGCGAAAACAGTTGAGGATCTTCCGCCTGATCAAAGAGGCGAGGTCATGGAGGTTGTCGATGAGCTTGGAGAAACCGTTGAGCTTGAGGTGCTTGTTTTAGTGGATACGAGCGCTAGTATGGCACATAAGCTCCCTACCGTAAAGGAAGCATTGCTAGATTTATCGTTAAGCCTGAATGCACGTTCTGGAGAAAATCGTTTTTCAGTCTTCGTATTTCCGGGGAAAAAGAAGGAAGTCGAAAAGCTTCTGGATTGGTCCCCTAATCTAGGTGCCCTAACAAGTATTTTCGGGAAATTAACAACAGGCGGCATTACCCCGACTGGCCCTGCCATACGCGAAGCTTTATCTCAATTCAAGAAAAAACGCTCATTAAGGAGTCTGCTTTCCCGTGATGATGAATCATTCTTTGAAGAATCAATTTAAACTTAAACTTGGCACGGTGATCGAAGGAAAGTGGCATCACAATCGGTATACGATTTTAAAGGAGCTTGGTTACGGGGCAAATGGCATCGTGTTTTTAGCTAATTCCGGAGGTCAGCGAGTTGCATTAAAAATGAGTGATAACGGAATGTCCGTAACATCAGAGGTAAATGTACTAAAATCCTTTGCAAAGGTCCCAGGCTCCGCCCTTGGACCTTCTTTGCTTGATGTCGATGATTGGATATGGAAAGGCAGGCAAATATCTTTTTATGTAATGGAATACATCGAAGGACCAGATCTTTTAACGTTTATTCAGGAAAAGGGGCCATCCTGGACAGAGGTTGTCGTTCTCCAGCTCTTAAGTGATTTACATAAGCTACACGAAAGCGGATGGGTATTTGGCGACCTTAAACCAGAAAACTTAATTGTAACAGGACCGCCGCCTAGAATTCGTTGTATCGATGTTGGCGGCACAACGATACAGGGGAGGGCCATTAAGGAATTTACGGAGTTTTTTGATCGGGGGTATTGGGGGCTTGGTTCAAGAAAGGCTGATCCTGCCTATGATCTTTTCGCAGTTGCGATGATTCTAATAAATATTGCCTATCCGAAAAGGTTTCACAAAACATCAGGAGATTTGAAACAGCTCATTTTTATGGTGAGGCAAAAGAAAGAGCTTTTGAAATTCGAAGGCGTTATCTTACATGCTCTACATGGGAAGTTTACTTCAGCAGAAGAAATGCGACAATCCATTTTACAACTGAACCAGCAGCCAGAACCAAAGCCTCAAAAAGTAAATAGAGCCCCGCAAAGGAAGCAAACACAAGTACAAACAAATAATACTACAGTTAGACGTCAATCCTATATAAGGAAGAAAAAGAGGGGAGGCGTTCTGGAAACCATTCTAATCTTTCTAATCATTTCCCTTTTATATGTCATTTATATATATGGACAATTAGTGTAATTTTTGAAAAGAACATCGTGAAAATGTTATGCTTTAAGTAAAATCAAGAAGGAAGAATCATATGCTAGATGCCAAAGTAAGAGCATTTCTTCAGCGAAAAGGCTTGGAGCTGGACAATAAGAAGCTTTTGATAGGGGTTTCAGGCGGGCCTGATTCATTGGCCCTTCTTCACTATTTATGGAGCAAAAAAGATCAGTTTAATCTTCAAATTATAGCTGCTCATGTTGATCACATGTTTAGAGGAGATGAATCATTCGCAGAAGCAAAATTTGTTCAGCAGTTTTGCGAAGCGAGAATGATTCCATTTGAAATGGAACAGGTGAATGTTCCGCAATACATACAAGAAACAGGAAAAAGCTCACAGATTGCAGCAAGAGAGTGCAGATACCGCTTTTTTGAAAAAGTAATGAGTAAGCATAAAACAGATTATCTCGTTTTAGGCCACCACGGAGATGATCAGGTTGAAACTATTCTTATGAGGCTAACAAGAGGAAGTTCGGGGGAAGCTAGGGCAGGAATAGCTTTTTTTAGGCCCTTTGGCAATGGGCAAATCCTCCGCCCCTTTTTATGTCTAAATAGATGGCAAATAGAAATGTATTGTCTGGAGCATGATTTGGACCCGCGACGAGATCCTAGCAATGAAAAGGGGATTTACAGCCGAAACCGCTTTCGTAAGGAAATTATGCCTTTCCTTAGAAAGGAAAATCCCCAGGTTCACGAGCATTTTCAGCGTTTTAGTGAAGAAATTCAAAGCGATGAGTTTTTTTTGCAGGAATTAACTGTCCAAAAAATGAATAAAGTAATGGAAAAGAAATCTGCTCAGGAAATAATCCTGAATATTAAGGACTTTCAAGCAATGCCAATGCCTTTACAAAGGAGAGGTATTCAACTAATATTAAACTATCTTTATAAGAAAAAACCTGCATCTCTATCTGCATTACATACAGAAAATGTTTTTTCATTAATGAGCAGTCCTCATCCATCCGGAACCCTTCATTTCCCAAGCGGTTTGAATATTGTACGTTCATACGAAAGATGTCATTTTCTATTTCGTTCTCATCCTGTACAATCTTATCGTTTTGAAATAGCTGAACCCGGAAAAGTTAGCTTGCCTAACGGCAGCAGTATCGCATTTGAATATACCTATGGTTCAGATGGGAGCTTAAAGCCTCACACCCTTCTATTAGATCGGAACTCCATCTCCTTGCCGATTGTTATTCGCACTAGAGAAAATGGAGACCGTATGACATTGAAAGGTATGCAGGGGTCGAAGAAGGTTAAGGACATTTTTATTGATAAGAAGATGCCGTTGACGGAGCGAAATACTTGGCCGATTGTAACGGATAGCAAAGGTGAAATCCTGTGGATACCAGGGATAAAGGAATCTCAATATTCCATCGGTTACCATCCTGATTCTAGTTATATCCTTTTATCTTATATGGAAAAATGATTTTGATGAATGTATAACAGTAAGTATAGAATTACATTTTATTACAAGCAATGAACTTCTAGGGGGCTCACGAAAGATGAAAAATGATATTGAAAAGGTACTAATTTCAGAAGAAGAAATTCAGGGAAAAATAAAAGCCCTTGCCGCAGAGCTTACAGAGGAGTACAAGGATCGCTTTCCTCTTGCCATTGGCATTTTAAAAGGGGCAATGCCTTTTATGGGTGATCTGTTAAAGCGTATGGACACTTATTTAGAAATGGACTTTATGGATGTTTCCAGCTACGGGAATTCCACTATTTCTTCGGGAGAGGTCAAAATTGTAAAGGATTTGGATACTTCAGTTGAAGGCAGGGACATTCTAATTATTGAAGATATTATCGATAGCGGCTTAACTTTAAGCTACTTAGTTGATTTATTCCGCTACCGTAAGGCAAAGTCCATTAAAATTGTCACTTTACTTGATAAACCAACAGGACGAAAAGCCGATCTTCATGCAGATTATGTTGGCTTTATTGTTCCTGATGAATTTGTCGTAGGCTACGGTTTGGACTACGCTGAAAAGTATCGTAACCTGCCATATATTGGCGTTCTTAAGCCGGAAATATATAGTAACAACAATTAAGCAGAAAAATCAAGTTAATAATGAGGATGCTTTATTTACTTCTAGAATTTTTCCAGTCTTATGAAGGGTAATTCCTTGAATTGTCGCAATTCACTATGCTACTATACATTATAGTTTGTTAACCGTGGGAGGAGGTAAGGGATGAATCGGATCTTCCGGAACACCATCTTTTATTTATTGATATTTTTAGTCATTATAGGTGTTGTCAGCTTTTTTAACGGCAATAATGAGCCGACTGAACAAATTTCTTACGATAAATTTGTTACTTACTTAGAAAGTGGAGAAATAACGTCTATTACCATGCAGCCGGAAAGAGGCGTTTATGAAGTAAGAGGCCAGCTTGAAGGCTATGAAAAAGGGAAGTACTTCCTAACTTACGTGGTGAATAGTGATAATATCCTTGACCGTATTGATGCACTTGCGCAGAAATCGGAAGTAGATTTTCAGCCAGCGAAGGAAACGAGCGGCTGGGTCACATTTTTCACGTCCATTATTCCATTTATCATCATCTTCATTTTATTCTTCTTCTTGCTGAACCAAGCACAGGGTGGTGGCAGCCGTGTGATGAATTTCGGTAAAAGTAAAGCAAAGCTTTATGATGAGAGTAAGAAGAAAGTCCGCTTTAAAGATGTTGCGGGCGCAGATGAGGAAAAACAGGAGCTTGTAGAAGTTGTTGAATTCTTGAAGGACCCTAGAAAGTTCTCTGAATTAGGCGCAAGAATTCCTAAAGGGGTTCTATTAGTTGGGCCTCCAGGAACTGGTAAAACGTTACTTGCACGTGCTGTTGCAGGTGAAGCAGGAACACCGTTCTTCTCCATTAGCGGATCAGACTTCGTTGAAATGTTTGTCGGGGTCGGTGCTTCACGTGTCCGTGATTTATTTGAAAATGCGAAAAAGAATGCACCATGTATTATCTTTATTGATGAAATTGATGCGGTTGGTCGTCAGCGTGGCGCAGGACTAGGCGGCGGTCATGATGAACGTGAACAAACGCTTAACCAGTTACTAGTTGAAATGGATGGATTCGGTGCAAATGAAGGGATTATTATCGTTGCAGCGACAAACCGTCCAGATATCTTGGACCCAGCCTTACTTCGTCCAGGACGCTTTGACCGCCAAATCACAGTGGACCGCCCTGATGTTAAGGGGAGAGAAGCTGTTCTTAAAGTGCATGCTAGAAATAAACCTTTAGATGACTCAGTGAACCTAAAGGCTATTGCACAACGCACACCAGGCTTTTCTGGTGCAGATTTAGAGAATTTATTAAACGAAGCCGCGCTTGTAGCAGCTCGTTCAAATAAGAAAAAGATCGATATGCTAGATATTGATGAGGCTACGGATCGAGTGATTGCTGGTCCTGCTAAGAAAAGCAAAGTCATTTCGAAAAAGGAAAGAAATATTGTTGCGTTTCATGAAGCTGGCCATGTTGTAACTGGTGTTGTGCTTGAGGATGCAGAAATGGTTCATAAGGTTACTATTGTCCCTCGTGGCCAGGCTGGCGGATATGCCGTTATGCTTCCAAAAGAAGACCGTTTCTTCATGACGAAGCCAGAGCTTCTTGACAAAATTGTCGGATTGCTCGGCGGACGTGTCGCAGAAGAAATTGTATTCGGTGAAGTAAGTACTGGAGCCCATAACGACTTCCAGCGTGCAACAGGGATTGCGCGCAGAATGGTGACTGAGTTTGGAATGAGCGATAAGCTTGGTCCGCTGCAATTCGGTCAATCACAAGGCGGCCAAGTATTCTTAGGAAGAGATTTCAACAACGATCAGAACTATTCTGATGCCATTGCCTATGAAATTGACTTAGAAATTCAGCGTATTATTAAAGAAAGCTATGAAAAGGCAAGAAAGGTTCTTACAGAAAATCGCAAGAAGCTAGATCTGATTGCCAATACCCTGCTTGAGGTTGAAACGCTTGATGCAGAGCAAATTAAGCATTTAATGGATCATGGAACACTGCCAGATCGCCCTGTCGCTAAGGAAGATGAATCATCTTCAAATGACGTTAAAGTAAATATTAACGTCAATAAAGAGGACAATGCGGTTACTGGAGAGATCCAAGAGACAAGAGAAAATTCATCGCCTGCGGAAATGGAAGACCCACCTGCAATTGGCGAAGATAAAAAAGAATAGTCTGGCAAAAGCGCCCGCTTTGGGCGCTTTTTTTAATTTGATAAAGTATAGTTTTTTCAAGTTTGAGAACTGTCTAGCTGCGAGTGCCATCGGCTCGAGGTCATAAGCCAATCCATCAAGAAGGTAAAGAACAACCTTCCTGCTGGCTCGTCTTATGCTTGTCGCCGATAATCGGGCACTCTCCGCATTTCTTATTACACCATCCCATTCAAGTTATGTTATGATGTTTTCAGTGAAAATGCTGTTAATAGCAACTTAAAACTCAAATATAAAAGTGGTGAGAAAATTGATATTTGTTTTTGATATAGGGAACACGAATATGGTATTAGGTGTATATGATGGGGACGAGCTGAAATACCATTGGCGAATAGAGACAAACCGGCATAAAACAGAAGATGAATACGGGATTGTGATAAAATCCCTGTTTGAACATGTAAACCTAACGTTTGCCGATATAAATGGAATCATCATTTCCTCTGTTGTCCCGCCAATCATGACAGCTCTTGAGCGAATGTGTGAAAAGTACTTTCATATCAAACCGCTGATTGTTGGCCCTGGAATCAAGACCGGTTTAAATATTAAATATGAAAACCCAAGAGAGGTTGGAGCGGATCGAATTGTGAATGCTGTTGCAGCGATTCATGATTATGGCAGCCCGCTCATTATTGTCGATTTTGGCACGGCTACAACCTACTGTTATATTAACGAAAAGAAACAATACATGGGCGGTGCAATTGCCCCTGGTATTGGCATTTCAACGGAGGCCCTATATTCGAGAGCAGCCAAGCTTCCTCGAATTGAAATTGCCCGTCCTGAGGGCATTATTGGGAAGAATACCGTTTCTGCGATGCAAGCAGGAATTTTATTTGGTTATGTTGGCCAAGTAGAGGGAATTGTAAAAAGGATAAAAGAACAGGCAAAAGAAAGCCCTACGGTAATTGCTACTGGAGGATTAGCAGGGTTAATTGCGAAAGAATCAGCCGCTATTGATATCGTTGATCCATTTTTAACACTAAAAGGGCTACAGCTGATTTATAAGCGTAATATGGAAACGGCAAAATAAAAGAACAGTGTGTTAAAGCAACAGAAAGGGGCTTACAAATGAGTGATTATTTAGTAAAAGCAATTGCATATAATGGACAAGTTCGCGCATATGCCGTTCGTACGACAGAGACGATTGGAGAAGCTCAAAGACGGCATCAGACATGGCCGACTGCATCTGCCGCACTAGGCAGGGCTATGTCCGCAGGTGTGATGATGGGAGCTATGTTAAAAGGTGAAGAGAAAATCACTATTAAAATTGAAGGCGGCGGCCCAATCGGCCCCATTTTAGTAGATAGTAATTCCAGGGGTGAGGTGCGTGGGTATGCGACTCATCCGCAAACCCATTTTGACTTAAATGAACAGGGCAAGCTTGATGTCCGCCGCGCGGTCGGCACTACGGGGTCATTAACGGTTATCAAGGATATCGGAATGAAAGAAAATTTTTCAGGTCAGGTTCCGATTGTCTCAGGTGAATTAGGAGAAGATTTCACGTATTACTTCGTCACCTCAGAGCAAACACCATCATCCGTTGGGGTAGGCGTTCTAGTAAATCCAGACAACACGATCCTTGCTGCAGGCGGATTTATTGTGCAGCTAATGCCTGGAACGGAAGACGAGACGATTAGTCAAATTGAAAATAGATTAAAAACGATTCCTCCAGTATCTAAGCTAATTGAGCAGGGTTTAACGCCTGAGGAGTTGTTGGAAGAGCTTTTAGGAAAAGAAAATATTAAAATTCTAGAAAAACTGCCTGTATCCTTTACTTGCACATGTTCAAAAGAGAGATTTGGAAATGTTATCACTAGTTTAGGCGCTGAGGAAATACAGGATATGATCGATAAAGAAGGAAAAGCAGAAGCACAATGCCATTTCTGCAATGAAATATATCATTATTCAAAGGATGAATTAGAGGGATTAAAACGAGAAGCAGATTAGACGGCTTTGGAGGAGAATGAATTGAAGAGGGAAAGGCTGAAGAAGGATAAGTTGCGTTTCATTATTGTTGGACTAATTTTGCTAAATTGCTTAACGATTGCTCTTTTTCTTGCAAAAGGCAGCTCAGGAAATCATGAAACCGTGGCGACCATTGGTAAAGAGAAGATTACTCGGCAGGATTGGCTAAGTGAAATGGAATCACGATATGGGAAAGAGGTTTTAAAAGAGCTTATTGACCAAAAGGTGATTGAAACAGCCGGGAAAAAGTACGCCGTTAACATATCAGATAAAGCAGTTGAACGTGAATTAAATATGTTCAAAACGATGTACGGGTCTTCTGGCGGCTATCAAGCGTCTGACGAGAATAAATGGAGACAGCAAATAAAAAGCAGTCTTATGCTTGAAGAACTTTTAACAAGAGATGCAAAAATCTCGGAAAAAGAAATAAAAAGTTATTACGAAAAAAATAAAAGCCAATTTAACTTGCCTGACTCCTATCATATTTCTCAAATCATTGTCAAAACAAAGAAAGAGGCGGACCAGACTATAAAGGAATTGGATCAGGGCTCTAGCTTTTCTGTACTGGCGATGGAGCGCTCGATTGATGAATTCACAGCTAATTTTGGCGGGGATGCCGGGTATATTAACGAGGATACTGAACGCTATTCGAAATCCTTTATTGATGAGATTAAAAACCTTAAACCAGGCAGTTGGAGCAAGGCAATTAAGATGGATGACGGTTATGCCATTGTCATGCTTCATGAGCATGTCAGAGGAAAAGAATACTCCTATAAGGAAGTGAAAGACCAAATCCGCCGACAAATTGCCTTAGAACAAATGGATACTCCTGTTTCTGCAAGGCCTCTTTGGAATGAATTAGATGTAGAATGGTTTTATGGGAAAACAGAAGCACATTAGAATACCTTTAGAGATGACTCAGGACGAGCTGAGTCATCTTTTTTCTGCGGAAAATATAATCTTAGGATACAGGCATGATTTGTGATGAAGAAGGATAGTTTATAGAAGAATAGGCGAAAGTATGAAATTATGTAAAAATCAGCCTTTTTTCATAGAAAACATTTGACATGAACGCTTATAAGTATTAAATTTTAATTAAACCAATAAATATACTCGGATTAAGGAGTGGGGAAAATGCCTCGTTTAGCAAATTCAATTGCAGAACTAGTAGGTCAAACACCGATTGTTAAGCTTAATCGACTTGTAGATGAAAATAGTGCAGATGTGTATGTCAAATTAGAATATATGAACCCTGGAAGCAGTGTAAAGGATCGTATCGCCTTAGCCATGATTGAAGCGGCAGAAGAAAGTGGCGCCTTGAAGGAAGGTTCAACCATTATTGAGCCTACGAGCGGCAACACTGGAATTGGTCTTGCGATGATTGCAGCTGCAAAAGGCTATAAGGCTATACTCGTCATGCCAGAAACAATGAGTATGGAGCGCCGTAATCTTCTTCGTGCCTATGGTGCAGATTTAGTGTTAACTCCAGGACCTGAAGGAATGAATGGGGCTATCCGAAAGGCTGATGAACTAGCGAAAGAGCACGGGTATTTTATGCCTCAGCAATTCGAAAATCCGTCCAACCCAGAAATTCATCGCCGTACAACAGGGAAAGAAATTGTCGAGCAGATGGGTGATCAGATTGATGCCTTTATTTCAGGTATCGGTACGGGTGGAACGATCACTGGTGCGGGCAGCGTACTTCGTGAAAAATATGATAATATTAAAATTTATGCAGTTGAACCAACTGATTCACCGGTTCTCTCAGGTGGAAAGCCTGGTCCGCATAAAATCCAAGGAATTGGTGCTGGGTTTGTTCCGAAGGTTCTTAATACGGAAATCTATGATGAAGTCCTTAAGATTTCGAATGATGAGGCATTTGAATATGCACGTCTTGCAGCGAAGGAAGAAGGAATTCTTGGCGGAATTTCCTCAGGAGCTGCTATCTCCGCTGCGTTAAAGGTAGCGAAGGAGCTAGGTAAAGGAAAGAAGGTTCTTGCCATCCTTCCGAGTAACGGGGAACGTTATTTAAGTACACCGCTTTATCAATTTGAAACAGAATAATTAACATAAAGCAATAGCTTAGTCTTAGCTGTTGCTTTTTTTTGTTTTTCCTCTAAGCAATCTTCATGTATGATGGAAAAAGATAAATATGTAGAGGTGAAAATCCTGTGAAAAAATTCAACATACACGCAAAAAAAATCCCTTTTTCTTTTGATTTATTTTTTACGCAATACCGGCATCTTGCTGAAGGTAAGCAGCATCATGTCATATTGGAAAGCGGGAGAGGGGGTCAATACAGCATCGCTGCGTTTGACCCTGATGCCGTGCTAATCGGGAAGCAATCGAAATTAGAAGTGATCCAATCAGATGGAAAACAGGTGCTAGAAGGCAATCCCCTGCACTTACTGAAAGATTGGATGAGCCAGTACGAGGTTGAAAGAGTAGATGGGCTGCCTGACTTCCAAGGTGGAGCCATTGGTTTGATCAGCTATGATTATGGCCGTTACATTGAGCGTTTGCCGAATATCGCGGAGGATGATCTGCAAATTCCTGACATCCATTTCCTAACTTTTAAAGAATGGTTTGTGTTTGATAAAGTACATAATGTTTTATGGATCATGTTTTTGTATGGGGATAATGAAGATGAGCAATCATTGGAAAAGAAAGCGAAAGAATGGGAGTCCCTTTGGACGAAAGAATACCCTTCATTACTCAAGAACAAGCCTCGGAATGTAGATGATCAGCTTGAAGTTTCCGTAAGTGAAGGGGAATTTATTCAAGCTGTTGAAAAAGTGCAGGATTATATCTCTCAGGGAGATGTTTTCCAAGTAAACCTCTCTGTTCGTCAAAGCCGGCCAATACGGGTCGAGGGCATTGATGTTTATGATCAGCTAAGGGTGCTCAATCCATCTCCGTATATGGGCTATTTTCACACGCCTGAGTACCAGCTTGTCAGCGGTTCGCCTGAATTATTAATTAAGAAAAAGAATCAGGAAGTAAGCACTCGTCCAATCGCTGGTACTCGTTCTCGGGGCGGAGATGAGGCGGAGGATATGAAGCTTGCGAATGAACTAATTGAAAATGAGAAAGAGCGGGCTGAGCATGTGATGCTTGTCGACTTGGAAAGAAATGACCTAGGGCGTGTATGCGCGTTCGGTTCTGTTGAAGTAAATGAATTCATGGTCATCGAAAAATATTCCCACGTCATGCACATCGTTTCGAATGTCAGAGGAGAGCTTGCTGAAGGCAAGGATGGCTTTGACTTAATAGATGCTGTATTCCCCGGAGGAACGATTACGGGTGCTCCGAAAATTAGGACGATGGAAATTATTGAGGAACTGGAACCTGTAACAAGAGGACCATATACAGGTTCATTAGGATGGATTAATTTTAACGGGGATGTTGAACTGAATATCATCATCCGCACGATGATTGTTAAAGAAGGAAAAGCACATGTACAAGCAGGTGCAGGAATAGTTATTGATTCAAATCCCAAAAATGAATATGAAGAATCCTTGAAAAAAGCCATTGCCCTTTGGAAAGCGAAAGAAATGGCTGAACAGGAAGCAGGTGCACCAAAATGATTCTGATGATTGATAATTATGATTCATTTACGTATAACCTTGTTCAATATCTTGGTGAGATTGGCGAGGAATTACTCGTGAAAAGAAACGATGAAATCACCATTGAAGGGATCGATCAGCTGAAGCCAAAGTTTCTGATGATCTCACCAGGCCCATGCAGTCCGAATGAGGCGGGTATAAGCTTAGAAGCGATTGAGTCCTTTGCTGGCAAGATCCCAGTATTCGGCGTATGTCTAGGGCACCAATCGATTGCACAGGTATTTGGCGGGGAAGTTGTTCAGGCTGAAAAGCTCATGCACGGGAAAACCTCTGAAATTTATCATGATGGAAAAACCATTTTTGAAGGTTTGCCTAATCCATTTCCAGCAACTAGGTACCATTCCTTAATCGTTAAAAAGGAAACCCTTCCTTCATGCTTAGAAGTGTCTGCATGGACCTCTGAGGGAGAAATAATGGCTGTCCGACATAAAGAGCTTCCTGTTGAGGGTGTGCAATTCCATCCGGAGTCAATTATGACGACGGCAGGTAAGGATTTACTAAAGAACTTCCTTCACTCTTATGGCAGATAGGGGGAGTGGAAATTGTATTTATATATGAATGGCGAGTTGGTTCGGAAGGAAGAGGCGCTTATTTCTCCATTCGACCATGGCTTTCTGTATGGGATGGGCTTGTTTGAAACGTTTAGAACATATAACGGTCATCCATTTTTATTGAACGACCATATGGAACGGTTGAACAATAGTTTAAAGGTGTTGAATATTAACGTTCAATATACATGTGAGGAAATCGTACAGGCACTTCAGCTCCTTCTAAAGGAGAATAAATTAGAAGATGCGTATTTTCGATTAAATGTATCTTCGGGGATAGGTGAGATCGGGCTGCAAACAGAACCATATGACCACCCCAATTTGATTATTTTTGCAAAGCCTCTTCCTCCAAGGAATCCGATGCAGGAGAAAAAGGCAGTGACACTGAGATTAAAGCGTAATACACCCGAAGGATTTGAAAGGCTCAAATCACACCATTATTTAAATAATATTTTAGCAAAAAGAGAAATAGGCAATTCCCCAGATTATGAAGGGATTTTTCTAACGAAGGAAGGATTCTTGGCTGAGGGTGTTGTATCGAATCTGTTTTGGATAAAGGACCATACTCTTTTCACGCCGGCAGTGGAAACTGGCATTTTAAACGGAATTACAAGACAGTTTGTTATCAAGATGGCCAATTCTATTGGGATGGATATTCAAGAGGGCTTTTTCACAGTAGATCAGGCTCTAGAGGCGGACGAAATGTTTGTCACGAACTCCATCCAAGAAATTGTTCCAATATCCTCGTTTGACGGGAAGGAAATGCCTGGAGTATCGGGAGCAAAGGTAAAGGCTCTCCAAAAGCTTTATGAGCAGCAATGCACGAGGCTGTGGAGCAGACAAGATGTTTGAGGAGGTTTTGTTCTTGAAAAATAACATTCAATGTGGACCTTATACATTAGATTACAGCAAGAAAACACTTATTATGGGAATTTTAAATATGACTCCTGATTCTTTCTCCGATGGGGGAAAGTTTAACCGCATGGATGAAGCGGTCGAACGCGCTTTTCAAATGGTAAAGGACGGGGCTGATATCATTGATATTGGCGGGGAGTCAACACGTCCAGGCTTTGATCCTGTGACAGTGGAAGAAGAGCTGGAAAGGGTCGTCCCAGTGATAGAGGCCATCTCAAAAGAAGTTAAAGTCCCAATTTCAATAGATACGTATAAAGCGGAAGTGGCTAGGCAATCGATTAAAGCAGGCGCTCACATTATTAATGATATTTGGGGGGCAAAGGCTGATCCCGACATGGCCGGGGTTGCTGCCGATTTGCAGGTACCCATTATATTAATGCACAATCGAAAGAATATTGATTATACTGATTTTTATCGAGATGTTGTAAATGATTTATTTGAAAGCATTACCTTGGTAAAAAATGCAGGCGTTAAGGATGAAAATATTATTTTAGATCCAGGGATTGGTTTTGCGAAAGGATTAACCTATGACCTTGAAATGATGAAAAATCTGGATAAGCTTGTGTCAATAGGCTACCCGGTCCTATTAGGAACATCCCGAAAATCTATGGTAGGGAAGGTTCTTGATTTGCCTGTTGAAGAGAGGCTGGAAGGAACTGGTGCAACCGTTTGTTACGGAATTGAAAAAGGATGCCAGATTATCCGGATTCATGACGTTAAGGAAATGAAACGAATGGCGGTTATGATGGATGCACTTGTCGGGAAGGGGATCTGATCTCGATGGATAAAATCACCTTAACGAAAATGGCCTTTTATGGCTTCCATGGCGTTTTTCCTGAGGAAACCCGCCTTGGGCAGCGTTTTTTTGTAGATTTGACGGTAGAAGCAGATTTAAAAAGGGCTGGAGAAACAGATAATCTTGAAGACTCCATCAATTATGCTGAGCTTTATCAAGTTTGTAAGGACATTGTTGAAGGAAAGCCTTTTAAACTTGTAGAAGCTGTAGCTGAAAAGATTGCCGGGGAAATGCTTAATCATTTTGAAGCTATTTCCCAGGTGAATGTAAGGGTAATTAAGCCAGACCCTCCTATAGCTGGCCACTATGAATCGGTAGCAGTTGAAATTACAAGGAGCAGGGGATAATGAATAATAAAGCTTACATAGCTTTAGGCTCAAACATCGGGGATCGGTTTAAGAGCTTAAAAGATGCAATTGCAAGTATTAATTCGGTGCCGCGAGTAAAGGTGGTAAATGTTTCATCCATTTACGAAACAGATCCGGTTGGCTACGAAGAGCAAGATCAATTTTTGAACATGGTTATTCAAGTGAAAACGGACTTAAGCCCTTTTGAATTACTTAATACCTGCATGGAAATTGAAAAAAGCCTGGGCAGAAAAAGGGATATTAGATGGGGTCCTAGGACGATTGACCTTGACATTTTGCTGTATAATCAAGAGAATATTATTTCAGAGAAATTAACTGTTCCCCATCCTCGGATGCATGAGAGAGCCTTTGTCATCATTCCTCTTTTAGAGATTTATTCCGGCATCAAGCTTCCGATGATGGACATTCCTCTTCAAGATGCTTTAGAGGAAATTCCTGATAGAGAGGGAGTACGGATATGGAAGCAGATAAATGGGGAAGACGAATTCGCGCTTTTCGAAAATTGAAAGGCTATACACAAGAAGGATTTGCAAAAGAGTTAGGTGTATCTGTTTCCATTCTTGGTGAGATTGAAAGGGGAAACCGTATGCCTGCACCGGATTTAATTGAGCGGATTGCCGGCTTGCTAAATATTACCGTTGGAGATTTAGCGCCTCCGGAGGAAAATGAGTAATTGTAACCTGCGAATTTTTTTAAAAGGAGGTTGTGTCATTTGTTTAAAATTGGCGACATTGAGTTAAAAAATCGAGTTGTACTTGCCCCAATGGCTGGAGTATGCAACTCGGCATTCCGTCTGACTGTTAAAGAATTTGGCGCGGGACTCGTATGCGCCGAAATGGTCAGTGATAAAGGAATTGTTTTTAAAAACGAAAAGACAATGAATATGCTTTATATAGATGAACGTGAAAAGCCGCTTAGTTTGCAAATTTTCGGCGGAGAAAAGGAAACCTTAATTGAAGCGGCTCAATTTGTAGATAAAAATACAAATGCTGATATTATAGATATTAATATGGGCTGTCCTGTTCCGAAAATCACAAAATGTGATGCTGGGGCAAAGTGGCTGCTGGACCCAGATAAAATTTATGAAATGGTTTCGGCTGTAACAAATGCTGTTGAAAAGCCTGTTACGGTTAAGATGCGTATGGGCTGGGATGAAGATCATATTTACGCTGTCCGCAACGCTCAAGCCGTTGAAAGTGCCGGGGGGAAAGCAGTTTCCCTTCACGGACGTACACGTGTGCAAATGTATGAGGGAAAAGCAAATTGGGATATCATTCGTGAAGTAAAGCAGAACCTCAATATTCCTTTGATCGGAAATGGAGATGTTCAGACCCCTCAGGATGCAAAGCGTATGCTTGAGGAAACTGGTTGTGATGGAGTCATGATCGGCCGGGCAGCACTAGGAAATCCATGGATGATCTATCGTACCATTAAGTATTTGGAAACAGGAGAATTAATGGGAGAACCAAGTGTGCGCGAAAAAATCGATGTATGCATCCTTCACCTTGACCGCTTGATTGCTTTGAAAAATGAGAATATAGCTGTTCGTGAAATGCGTAAGCATACTGCATGGTACTTAAAAGGAATCCGCGGAAACGCAAATGCAAGAAACGCCATCAATACATGCGAAACAAGAGAGGATCTTGTTACCTTGCTAAATGCGATTGTTATAGACGCAGAAGAGAAGGAGCATAGCCGAATACAAGCTGGGTAATGTTTGACATCACTAGCTTCTTTAACTATAATACTTTTGATACAGAGAGGACTGCCAGTGTATAAACTGGCAGTTTTTATTCTATTTATAAACATTATTGGTGTGTGTCCTGCTTACTTTGTGTAAAATAATAAAAGTATAAAGACCTTTATTTAGCAGTTTTACGCTTTACATAAAAAGATTTGCAAATTGGAGATGATACAAGTGAGTCAGAATCATGAGGAATTAAATGACCAACTCATAGTCAGAAGGGAAAAAATGAATAGCCTGCGTGAGAAAGGGCTAGATCCATTTGGGAAAAGATTTGAGCGTTCTCATCAGTCTCAGGATTTAATCGATCAATATGGAGAACTTGAAAAAGAAGAATTAGAGGGAAAAAATATTTCAGTAACGATTGCTGGCCGTATTATGACAAAGCGCGGAAAAGGTAAAGCAGGTTTTGCTCATATTCAAGACTTAACTGGCCAAATTCAAATCTATGTCCGTACTGATGCAGTAGGAGAAGAGAGTTATGAAATTTTCGATTCTGCTGATCTTGGAGATTTAGTAGGAGTATCGGGTACGCTTTTTAAAACAAAAGTAGGCGAGCTTTCTATAAAAGTACAAGCGTTTGAGCTTTTAACGAAAGCTTTACGTCCGCTTCCTGATAAGTTCCACGGACTTAAGGATGTTGAACAGCGCTATCGCCAACGTTATTTAGATTTAATTATGAGTGATGAAAGTAAAAAGACGTTTGTAGCGCGCAGCCGCATTATTCAATCTATGCGCCGTTACTTAGATAGTCAAGGATATTTAGAAGTTGAAACACCAATGATGCATTCCATTGCCGGCGGTGCATCAGCTCGTCCATTTATTACTCACCATAACGCATTAGATATGGAGCTCTTTATGAGAATTGCAATTGAGCTGCATTTAAAGCGTCTAATTGTTGGAGGATTAGAAAAGGTTTATGAAATTGGCCGGGTTTTCCGAAACGAAGGGGTTTCAACTCGCCATAATCCTGAATTTACGATGATTGAACTATATGAAGCTTATGCTGATTACCGAGATATTATGAGTTTGACAGAGAACCTAATTGCACATATTGCACAAGAGGTGCTTGGAACAACTACTGTTCAGTATGGTGAATATGAGGTAGACCTTAAGCCTGAGTGGAAAAGACTTCATATGGTGGATGCCATTAAAGAATATACAGGAGTAGACTTCTGGAAAGAGATGTCTGCTGATGAAGCTCATGCTTTGGCGAAGGAACATGGAGTTGAAGTAACGGAGCATATGCTTTATGGCCACGTTGTAAATGAATTCTTTGAGCAAAAGGTAGAAGAAAAGTTAATTCAGCCAACATTTATTTACGGCCATCCAGTAGAAATTTCGCCTCTTGCTAAGAAAAATGAAAAAGACCCAAGATTTACAGATCGTTTTGAGCTGTTCATTGTCGCTCGCGAGCATGCGAATGCATTTACAGAATTAAATGATCCAATCGATCAAAGAGAACGTTTCGAAGCACAGCTTAAGGAGCGTGAGCAGGGCAATGATGAAGCTCACATGATGGATGACGATTTTATTGAGGCATTAGAATATGGTATGCCTCCAACAGGTGGATTAGGGATCGGGATTGACCGTCTCGTTATGTTATTAACGAATTCTCCATCTATAAGAGATGTACTTCTTTTTCCACTTATGCGTCATCGTTAATAAAATACTAAAGGCAAGGCACACTAAAAAGGTGCTTTGCCTTTTTTGTTAAAGGAAGCCCTTGTTTACGGGGTAAAAATAATATGAATATTTTTACTTTAATATTATCCGAAAAAATACTAAAAAATCTATTGCACAATAGTATTTATGGTGGTATATTTATATCCGTTGCCGCAAACGGCATCGAAAAAAGATGAAAAAAGTTGTTGACTCAGCTTGAGGAATCTGTTATTATTAAAAAGTCGCCTATGAGCGACATGGTAGTTCTTTGAAAACTGAACGAACAAAAACGTCAACGTTTATTTTTTAGTCTTTTTCTT
>NZ_JBALOZ010000258.1:0-2273 GCF_036965125.1 Bacillus sp. JJ1503 | reverse complement strand
ACCTTTACTTGTGCAGAGGAAGAGCTTAACTTTAATTCTTGATCTGGATCAATGACAGGTAATGAAGCATAATCAGGCAGTGTAACCTCATAATCAGGGTTAATTCCTTTTTTATGTATCCAATTACCATTCGGGGTTAACCATTTCTCGGTTGTAAATTTCAAATTAGATCCATCTGAAAAATCTTCTGCACGCTGCACCGTACCTTTGCCAAATGACTTTTCACCAACTAAAGATACATTTGCTGACTCTTTAACTGCACCAGCAAGAATTTCAGAAGCACTTGCGCTTCCTTTATCAATAACGACAACCAAAGGAATATTTGGATTTTTTGACCCTTTAGACTTAACTTCCTCTCGATTTCCATTTCGATCCTCGATTTGGAAGATCGTTTTCCCTTCAGGAACAAAAAGACTGGAAATCTCTATTGCCCGTTCTAAAAGACCGCCGGGATTATGCCTTAGATCAAGCACAATTCCCTTCATCCCTTTACTTTGTAATTCATTTAAAGTTTCGATTAATTCCTTTGTCGTGTTCTCGGAAAATGAAGTGATTTGGACCTTTGCAATGCCATCCTCTAGCATCTCGCCATAAACAGTCTCAATTGGAATCGTATCACGAATAATCGGAACAGATAATGCTTCTTCCATACCTGGTCTTTGAATGGACAGCTCTACTTTTGTCCCTTTTTTCCCTCTTATTAAAGTAACTGCCTCGGTGGCACTCATACCTTGAATACTTTTCCCATCAACGGAAAGTACCTTATCATTCGGTTTTAAACCAGCCTTTTCAGCGGGAGAGCCTTTAATTGGAGTCACAATAACAATGAATCCACCTTGCTCCTGAATTTCTGCACCGATGCCTTCAAAAGAAGAAGAAATGCTTTGATGGAAGCTTTTTGCCTCATCTACCGTCATATAATCCGAATATGGATCATCGAGTGCATCAACCATGCCATTGATGGCGCCATTGATTAATTTGTCCTGATCAACCTCTTGAAAATAGGCATTGTTCAACGTATCAAATGCCGCATATAATTTTTCAAATTCTTTACGGTCAAAAGTACCCTTACCTACGGCCTTTTCACCGCCAAAAGCAAGTGCAAATGCTGTAATCCCTACTGATAAAAAGACAATAACAAACAAGAGCATAACAAAATGGAAATTTTTCATACGAATAAAGCCTGATTGTTTAACCGGTGGTTCTTGATTGACATCTTTCTCTTGCAAAACTTCTCACCACTTTCATAACCAAAAATTTCTCAGTGAAATCCTTAATGAATAGAATACCATTACTCCAATAAAAAGCACAAAGAAAATACATAAATGAAGAAAATTAATAAAAAAGAAGCCAGACATCTCGTCTGACCCCTTCTATATTTTCTTCACAATTTCAAAATACTCTTCTAATGTAAGCTGTTTTTCAAAAATAACAGCTGCTGCTTCTTTACCTACATACCGGAAATGCCAAGGTTCAAATTTATAACCGGTGATTTCTTCTTTCCCTTTAGGGTAACGAAGGATAAAACCAAATCGATGAGCATTTTCAGCTGCCCATTTTCCTTCCATCGTTTCACCAAATTCTTCTGATAACTCAAAGTTGGCACTTTGACTGGATATATCCATAGCTAACCCCGTTTGATGTTCGCTGCTTCCTGGAATGGCTACCGCCTGTATAGCCTTTTCCTCTCCATATTTGTTTACTTCTGCATCAAAAACGGCCCTCTGCCTATCAAATGAACGATATCCGGATACGGCAAATAAATGTATGTCTTGCTTCTTTGCTTCTGTAAACATAGCTTCAAGCGCTTTAGCTGCTTCGTCCCGTAAATAGGCTTTTTCTATATCCTGTTCTCCGAACGAAAACATAACAGCTGGCATGATCAAATCCTCTGGGGCATACCCATCTGGAAGAGAATATTGTTTGTTTACTAAAACCATATGATTCGTTGGATTTTGAATGATCCGCTTTCCATCAACAGTCACTATCTCATTAAAGTAATTTGCTTTAAGAGAAGGAATATCACTTTCCTCGCTGTCGTTCTTCTTGGCAGTTCCGCCTTCCTCTTCCTTAACCGTACCTTCCTCTGGCTGCTTGTTTTCATCCAAAGCTGTCTCTTCCTTTTGTAAAAAAGGAATCTTCTCTAAATATGGCTGAAGCTGATTACAGCCTGCAAGCATAATGGAAGATAATGCAGTTAAAACAACAATCTTTTTCATTTTTTCACCTGTCTTTGATTACTTTTTCCGCCTATTATTTTAACATGAAAAAGA
>NZ_JBALOZ010000257.1:0-7367 GCF_036965125.1 Bacillus sp. JJ1503 | reverse complement strand
GGTATAAATAATCCTAAAATAATAATGCCATTTGAGAAGGATAATTGTACACATGTTTGGCATTTATTTGTAATTAGAACTGAATATAGAACTGAACTTCAAAACTATTTAAATAGACATGGTATTAACACTTTGATTCATTACCCGATTCCTATTCATCTTCAACTTTCCTATCAGGAATTTGGATATAGAAAAGGAAGTTTTCCTTTAGCTGAAAAAATTTCTCAAGAGGTATTGAGCTTACCTATATGGTACGGAATGAGTGAAGATGAAATATATTATGTTATAGAAACGGTAAATTCATTTTCATAAATGTTGATTACTTTAAGAAATTTAGATGAGATAAATTTGCTAATTTTCAAAGAAAATTAATAGAGTTAAGATTAAAGATTAGTCATTAACATTTCGTGTGTAAATAAAATTAAATAGATTATTTTCTTACTATGCTATTCATAGGTTTTGATTTTTCTAAGGAGGATATTATGAAAGGCATAATCCTAGCAGGTGGCACAGGCTCACGCCTATACCCCCTAACAAAAGTAACAAATAAACATTTACTTCCGGTTGGAAGATATCCCATGATATATCATGCTATTTTCAAATTAGTTGAAGCAGATATTAAAGATATTTTGATTGTAACAGGAAAAGAGCATATGGGCGATGTTGTCAATTTACTTGGCAGCGGATCAGAGTTTGGTGTTACCTTTACTTATAAAGTGCAAGATCAGGCTGGTGGTATTGCACAAGCTCTGAGTCTCTGTGAAACATTTGTTGGAACAGATAATATGACCGTTATTCTTGGGGATAATGTGTTTTCTGATAATATTGCTAAATATATATACAAGTATAACCAGCAAGGTGACGGAGCAAAAATTTTAATTAAAGAAGTAGCTGATCCACAAAGATTTGGTGTCCCAGAATTAGAAGGTACTATTATTAAAAGTATAGAAGAGAAACCAAAGCATCCAAAAAGTAATTATGCGGTAACGGGTATTTATATGTTTGATTCGTCAGTATTTGATATTATTCGCGGTCTTAAGCCTTCCAATAGAGGAGAGCTGGAGATTACGGATGTTAATAATGCCTACATTGAAAAGGGCTCTCTTACTTATGATGTTATGTCAGGCTGGTGGACGGATGCAGGTACTCATCACTCTCTATTTAAGGCAAACGAACTTGCTGTAAATACAGATCTTGGCGAGTATTTTAATGTATATATGAAGCTATAAGGGTGTTTAATATGGAGATTATTAATACGAAATTCCCTGATGTGAAAATCCTTTGTCCAAAAGTTCATGATGATCATCGAGGATTTTTTATGGAATCCTACAACGAATCTTTATTGGAAAAAGTGGGATTAAATAATAAATTTGTTCAAGATAATCAGTCTCTGTCAAAAGAATCTGGAACAATTAGGGGATTACACTATCAGTTAAATCCAAAGGCACAAACAAAGTTGGTGCGGGTGTTGAGTGGAGCTGTGTATGACGTTGTTCTAGATATAAGAAAAAATTCACCAACTTTTGGACAATGGGAAGGATTTATTTTGTCAGAAAATAATTTTCGCCAATTACTTGTACCAAAAGGATTTGCCCATGGTTTTTGTACTCTTGTTCCAAATACACAAATTTTTTATAAGGTGGATGAATATTATTCGCCTGAACATGATCGTGGTATTTTGTGGAGTGACCCTGAATTGAATATATCGTGGCCTCTTTCAAACCCAATATTATCAAATAAGGACGAGAATTGGCCGGTGTTAAAAAATGCCGAATTAAACTTTTAAGGGGTTATATTAGTGAATATTCTAGTAGCAGGTGGAGCGGGGTTTATTGGGAGCAATTTTGTTCGATATATGCTGGATAGTTATCCGGAATATCAAATAATTAATTATGACCTTCTGACTTACGCTGGTAATTTAGAAAACCTTATAGATTATGAGAACCGAAAGAACTATTTCTTTATTAAGGGAGATATCCAAAACAAGGAACTTCTTCAATATGTAGTTCAAAAGCACAATGTAAACGTCATTATTAACTTTGCAGCTGAATCACATGTAGACAGAAGTATTTCTGATCCTGGGATTTTTGTTAAGACGAATGTTTTAGGAACTCAAGTTCTTTTGGAAGTGGCTAAAGAGAATAATATTGAGAAATACCTGCAAATTTCTACAGATGAAGTATATGGATCATTGGGTGAGAATGGTTTTTTCGTAGAAACTACTCCTCTTTCACCTAATAGCCCTTATTCAGCTAGTAAAGCAAGTGCGGATTTGTTAGTTCAAGCGTACTATGAGACTTACGGGTTAAATGTTAACATTACAAGATGTTCTAATAATTACGGTCCATTTCATTTTCCTGAAAAGTTAATCCCTCTTATAGTCACTAACGCTTTAGAAGATAAAAGTCTGCCAGTATATGGGGACGGAAAAAATGTTCGAGACTGGCTTCATGTTTTTGATCATTGTTCTGCAATTAATTTAGTGTTGCATAATGGAAAATCTGGAGAAGTATATAACATTGGCGGTCATAATGAGGAGCAAAATATTGAGGTAGTTAAGGAAATATTAAATATTTTAGAAAAACCACATAGCTTGATTCAATTTATTGAAGACCGAGCAGGCCATGATCGAAGATACGCAATTGACGCAACAAAAATAAGAGATGAGCTAGGTTGGAAACCAGTTTATGACTTTGAAAAGGGATTACTTGAAACAGTAAACTGGTACTTAAATAATAAAACTTGGTGGAATAGAATTAAATCAGGTGAATATCACCGATACTATGAAACTCAATATGGTGCTTTCTTATGAATATAGGAAAAGTCTTGATTACTGGTGGGGCAGGCCAATTAGGCTCAGATATTGAGGAGGTTTTGCTTAAACAGCAATATCAAGTTTATTCTTTTTCGAAGATAGAACTGGATGTAACGAACTATGAACAAGTTGTAGAGACGATTATTAGGATAATGCCTGACGTTGTAATTCATTCTGCGGCATATACAAAAGTAGATTTAGCGGAAGAAATGCAGGAAGCTGCATATTTAATTAACGCTATTGGTACAAGGAATATAGCTGTAGCATGTGAAAAAATACAGGCTAAGATGGTTTATATTAGTACGGATTATGTCTTTGATGGGAATAAACTAGGGAAGTATAACGAATTTGATACCCCAAATCCAATAAATGTTTATGGAAGTTCAAAATTTGCTGGTGAAAATATGGTCAAGGATTTTCATAGCCAATATTTTATTGTTCGTACTTCTTGGCTTTATGGGAAAAATGGAAATAACTTTGTTAATACAATGTTAAATCTTGCTGAAAAGGGCGTACAAATTAAAGTCGTAAATGATCAAGTGGGCTCACCGACCAATACTTTAGATGTCGCAACAAAGGTTTCAGAGCTGATCAAAACAAAATTATATGGTATTTACCATATCACTAATTCAGGTGAGTGCACCTGGTTTGAATTTGCTGGAAAAATATTTGAACTCGCTCAAAAAAACGTAGACCTAGTGCCTGTGAGTTCGGTGGAGTTTGTTCAAAAGGCAAATCGACCAAAAAACTCTGTTTTAGATCATATGGGTTTAAGGTTAAATAATTTTACTGGGATGAGGGACTGGAGAGAAGCTTTGGAAGATTATTTTAGCAGCATAAATAGAAAGCTGTAAGCTGTAAATCCTTTTATCTTCTTAATACTTCGGTAATTTAGGTAAAGAACCTTTATTAACTTTTAACGCAAAACAAAAGGTCTTTAAATTTATTTAGCTGTGGAGCAATTTCGCATCCACAGCTTTTTTCATAATTAGATAGAATACTATTCAATTAAGGGATTGAAGAATATTTATAATGGTATGTTAATAATAACTAGTTTTATCCAATTCAAGATATTAAAATAAAGTCGATATTAAAGACAACAGTTGTATTTAAGGAGAACAAAATGCAAAACATTTCTTTAGTCATGATCGTGAAAGATGAAGAGGAAAACTTAGGTGCTTGTCTAGACTCAGTAGAAAGTTATGTAAGTGAGATCATAATTGTAGATACTGGTTCTACTGATAATACGTTAGAAATAGCAAGGGATTACGGCGCAAAAGTCTATGAATATACTTGGACAAATGATTTCGCTTCTGCACGCAATTTTGCGTTGTCTAAATCCACGTCTGACTGGAATTTGATTCTTGATGCAGATGAGCAAATTATGAGTTGGGATAAAGATAAAGTAAATAGCTTGCTTCAAGACAAACATTTCATAGGGAAAGTTAATATTAAAAGCAATTTTTTGCAAAATAATGAAGAACGGTATTCGCAACTATATATTTCTCGATTGATACCAAAAGGAGCTTATTATTCTGGGAAAATACATGAGCAGGTTGTATCTAATTTGCCTCGAATTGAGCTGCCTATTGATGTATTCCATACGGGTTATTTTCAAACAGATAAATCAGGGCGTAATCTCACAATTTTAAAGGAAGAGCTTTCTAATCATCCAAGGAATGCTTATATCTTATTTCAGCTTGCTAGACAATATAAAACAATGAGTCTCTATCAGGATGCAGCCCATTTTTTTAAGAGAAGTTATGAAGTAGCTGATCGTTCAGAGGGATACTTTACAGATTTGGTCGTCAATTATATTTATACATTAATTGAATTGAAGCAATACTACCCTGCTTTTGAAATTATTGACCAAATGAATGTACCTTTAGGGAACAGTCCTGATTATCAGTTTGTTTGTGGAATCTTTTATATGAATTTTGTGTTAAGTGATACGGCTAAGAATATTGATTTTCTTCCTCTCATCGAGAGATCCTATTTAATTTGTCTTGCATTGGGAGAGCGAAATGAAAGAGAGATTGTTCTAGGAACATGCTCGTTCCTTGCGGCTTATAATCTGGGAGTCTACTATGAAATGTTTAATCAAAAGGATAAGGCGATATATTTCTATGAAATTTCTGCAGGCCATAACTATATACCTGCAAAAAGCAGATTAATAGCCCTTAAATAGTAAATATATTGCAAAATGATCCGATGTAATAAGTAGAAAAAATAGTAGGGGGATAAAAATGGGCTCTGTTGATTTAATTTCCAGATCTTCCAATGATAATATTAGCTTTGAAAGTAATAAATCTGCAAGAGGTCAGGGGCAACAATCACACATCTTAGAACAGCAGCCTGAGAATAATATAGAAAAAGCTATACAAGAAAAGGATTTAAAGCAAGTTGTGACAGATATAAACCAAGTTTTAGGAAATACTCATACTTCTTTAAAGTATATGTATCACGAAAAACTACAGAAGTATTATGTAACTCTTATAAATGATGAAACAAAGGAAACGGTAAGGGAAATACCTCCTAAGAAGCTGTTAGATATGTACGCATCGATGAAGGAGTACTTAGGTTTATTCGTAGATAATAAGATTTAATGGAGGTGCCCGAAATGATGAATAATACGATGAGAATTACTGGATTTGCATCTGGTCTTGATACAAATCAAATAATAAAAGATTTAATGAATGCGGAGCGTGCTCCGTTAAATAAATTATTTAAGAAAAAAGAATGGCTGTCATGGCAGCGTGATGCTTATAGAGATGTTAATCTTGAACTTAGCGCCTTTCAAAAAAAAGTAGATAAATTAAGATTTTCAAGTGATTTTAATGGGTTTAAGGCGACTTCCTCTAATACAGTTAATGCATTGGTTTCTTCAAGAAGCAATGCGATACAAGGGTCGTATGAATTGGAAATTAAGCAATTGGCTGAAACTGCTAAAATTAAATCAGGTTCTGTCATTAACAATGAAGCCGGCAAAGCTGCAAAGGGGACAGACAAAGTAATACCACAAGGGCAAGGTGACTCAACTTTTGAGATCAAGGCTGCAAACGGAACAGCAACAATCACTGTTACTGAAAATGATACTTTTGCTTCCTTGGCTAGTAAAATAGGATCAGCAACTGATTCGACTGGAAAATCTTTGGGATTGAGAGCGTCCTTTGATGAAGCAACATCCAGTTTTGTCATTACTACAAAGGATATGGGAAAAGACCAAAGTATTGAGTTAACCGATTTGACAGGTTCTACAAATGTTGCTTCACTAATTTTTAATGGATCGTCTGCTGCTAGCCCTGCCTCTCCTCCGTATAAAGCCGAAGGAAAGAATGCGGAAATTAAATTTGACGGAACTGTAATTGATAATTTAACCACAAATAAGGTAACTGTATACGGTGTGGATTTGACGCTTCTAAAAGCAGGGACTACTACAACAATTAATGTCGACTCCGATACAGAGTCCATTTTCAACAAAATTAAAGACTTTGTCGAAAGTTATAATTCTTTGATCGATAGTTTAAATTCGAAAGTGAAATCGCCTCGAAATCGGGAATATCAGCCCTTAACAGATGAGGAAAGAGAAAGTTTATCTGAAAAAGAAGCTGAGAAGTGGGACGAAAAGGCTAAACAAGGTTTACTATACAATGATCAAATTATTAGAGATTCTTTAACCAATCTTAGAGGAAAGATGTATAATACAGTTTCGGGAATACCGAATGGCCAGCTGAAAATGCTATCTGAAATTGGTATTACGTCAGCTTTCATGTCCTTAGATGGGAAATTAGAAATCGACGAAGATAAATTAAAAGAAGCAATTGCCAACAATCCAGATGCAGTAGAAAGGCTATTTACAAGCAATGATGGGATTGCTTCTAGAGTTTATAATGAAGTAGGTAGATCGATAGACAGTTTAAACAAAAAGGCAGGACGCTCAAACACCGCGGTAAATCTTGATATTAGCTCGCTTGGTAGCTCGATAAAAGATGTTTCCGTTCAAATGAAAACTTGGGAAGATAAACTGAAGACGATCGAAAATCGCTATTGGAAGCAATTTACGGCTATGGAGCAAGCGATTAATAAGATGAATGCACAAAGTAGTTCCATATTTGGAATGATAGGTTAAAATAAGAGGCTACACTAAATTTTAGGAGGATATTTTAAACATGCAGAAACAATTTGAGACTTATCAACAGAACGCTGTTTTAACTGCTTCTCCTGGTGAATTGACACTTATGCTTTATAATGGTTGCTTAAAATTCTTGAACCTAGCGAAAAAAGCTGTTCAAGATAACAATATTGAAGCCAAGCATACCAATCTTTCAAAAGCACAAAATATTATTTCAGAGCTGATAGTAACTCTCAATTTTGATTATCCTATTTCAAAGGAAATGAGAAGGCTATATGACTATATGAATCGCAGATTAATAGAAGCTAATATAAAGAATGATTTAGATATCATTAGTGAAGTAGAAGGGTTAGTTACGGAATTCCGTGATGCTTGGAAGGAAGTAATAATCATCAATCGAAAGAAACAATATAGTACAAG
>NZ_JBALOZ010000256.1:7569-7747 GCF_036965125.1 Bacillus sp. JJ1503 | reverse complement strand
ATAATAAAATTAGAAAGTATTTTTCCACTTCTATCTTATATTTATAAATAGTATAGAAGAGAAATAGAAATGAGTACAACCCTATCGAATACTACAGCATTTATACTTGTTTTACAATTAATTAATTAGTATTCACTGTCTTTATATTAAAAACGTTATGTACATTATTAATTCTTCG